>JAUNCY010000085.1 GCA_030526325.1 Bacillota bacterium | reverse complement strand
ATATATTGGATAAAAATATAAAACATCTTGCAAGATTTTTTTTTTAATGGTATAATTAGTCAGTCAAAATAAAAGTTATCGTAAGAGAGTGGGCAAAACCCACTCTCTTGATTTTAGATAGCAGTATTTAAACAGAAAAGGGGTGACAGCGTGGCAAAGCTTAAAATAACAGATATTGTTGAAAGAGAGCTGGCGGATTTCCTTCCAGAAAACGGTTATGAATTATTTATGACCGAATACGTAAAAGAAGGAAAGGACTGGTTCCTCAGAATTTACGTTGATAAGCCCGGCGGGAGCATTTCCATCGAAGACTGTGAAAAGATAAGCGGTTTTATCGGGAAAAGGCTTGACGAACTCGATCCGATAGAAAAGAATTATTTTCTCGAGGTTTCATCTCCGGGTCTTGACAGACCGCTGATTAAAGATTCCGACTATGTTAAATATAAAGGAGAAATCATAGACATCACTTTATATAAAGCAATAGACGGTTTTAAACAGTACAGCGGAATACTTCAGGGACTTGAAAATGATGAAATCGTTATTGCGGACGAGAGTGGAAACGAGATGAGGATTCCTAAATCAGCAGCATCAAAAGTAAAACTCGCAGTTATTTTCTAATTTATATAAAGTAAAGAACAGTAAAAGGAGGTTATTAAAAAAAGTGAACAGAGAATTCATGAACGCAATCGATGAACTTGTAAAAGAAAAAGATATTTCAAAAGAAGTTCTTCTTGATGCGATCGAAGCGGCACTTTCATCTGCATATAAAAAGCATTACGGCTCAAACAACAACGTGAGAGTTGATATCAACCGGGAAACGGGAGATATCAATGTATATATGCGCAGAACAGTAGTTGAAACTCTGGATGAGATTGAAAGCGAAACATCTGAAATCCATATCGAAGACGCAAAGGAAATCGATGAAAAATACGAGGCAGGAGATATTGTTGAAACTGTGGTTAAGCCGAGAGATTTCGGAAGAATTGCTGCCCAGACCGCTAAACAGGTTGTCGTTCAAAAAATCAGAGAAGCCGAAAGAGATCTCGTGTACAATGACTACATCAATAAAGTAAGTGAAATTGCAGTCGGAGAAATTCAGAGAATCAGCAATGACACGGTATATGTAAATCTGGGAAAAACCGAAGGAATACTTGCTCATACCGAACAGGTTGAAGGAGAAAAATATTCTGTAAATTCCAGGATAAAGGTATATATCATGGATGTCAGAAACACAACAAAAGGTCCTCAGATATTCCTTTCCAGATCCCATCCGGGATTCGTAAAAAGGCTTTTCGAGCTGGAAGTTCCCGAAATCTATGACGGCATAGTGGAAATCAAGAACATTGCCAGAGAAGCGGGCTCAAGAACAAAGATGGCGGTATATACCGCAAATGAAAATGTTGACGCTGTCGGAGCATGCGTGGGTACCAGAGGTACACGTGTTCAGGCTGTTGTAGACGAGATTTTCGGGGAAAAAATCGATATAATTTTATGGGATGAAAACCCTGAAGTTCTAATCAGCAGCGCCCTCAGTCCGGCGAAAACAGAAAAAGTTATTATTTATGAAGAAGAAAAAATGGCAGTTGCTGTAGTTCCGGATCATCAGCTTTCACTTGCGATAGGCAAAGAGGGGCAGAACGTAAGACTTGCCGCAAGACTTACAGGATGGAAAATCGACATCAAAAGTCACAGCAAATACGAAGACAGCATGAATTATCAGGATAATCGTGAATTTAACGGAGATGATTACGAAAATTACGACGATTATGATGATTATCAGGAATATGACGATTACGATGAATATGACGGTGAAACCGGCGAACAGTATTAATCAGCAGGAGAGTTTTTCATGAAAACAAGAAAAGTACCCATGAGAAGATGTATCGGATGCATGGAATCCAGACCAAAGAAGGAACTTATAAGAATTGTATCCGATAAAGAGGGAAATGTTATTCTCGACGGTACAGGAAAGGCGCAGGGAAGAGGTGCTTATCTGTGTCCTTCAAAGGAATGCTTCGAAGCGGCACGAAAAAAGAAGGCAATAAGCAGAAATCTGGAAATCACTGTCACAGAACAGCAGCTCGAGGATCTGTACCGGGAGTTTGAACAGTATGAGAAATAAACTTCAGTCATATTTGGGGTTTGCGATAAAATCCCGAAAGCTGGTATCAGGATATGATACCTGTTTGAATTTAATAAAAGCGAATAAGATAGAACTCATTTTGATTACCAGGGAAGCCTCGGAAAAAACCCAGAAAAGGTTCCGCGGACTGACAGAAAATGCGGGGATTCCGATGTATGTTATGGACAGCAGCAGCGAAATTGAGGCAATGACGGGAATAGGCGGAAGAAACATATTCGGAATTACCGATAAAAATTTTGCACAGGCGATAGCAAAGGAGATCGAAAATATGAGAATGTAAAACAGGAGGTGTCGGAGTTGTCTAAATACAGAGCTCACGAATTAGCTAAAGAATTATCAGTCAGCAGCAAAGACGTAATGGATACACTGAAAAACGCAAACTTTGATGTTAAGAGTCATATGAGCGTGCTGACCGACGAACAGGAAAAAGTTGTAAGAAATAAA
>JAUNCY010000084.1 GCA_030526325.1 Bacillota bacterium | reverse complement strand
TTTTTCCACCGCGGAAATAAGGGGCAGAGCTGCTGAAATGGCCTCGTTTTTCGGTATACAAACCTGGTTCAATAAAAACGTATCCGAACTGTCCGGTGGGCAGAAGCAGGTGCTGAATCTGGCTTCGGTAATGATAATGCAGCCTTCTGTGCTGATTCTGGATGAGCCTACAGCCCAGCTTGATCCGGTTGCGGCTGCGGAGTTTATTAAAATTCTTGAAAAAATAAACCGAGAACTCGGAACTACTGTAATAATATCTGAGCACCGCCCTGAGGAGACTTTTGCCATTTCAGACCGAATTATTGTAATGGATAAGGGGCGGATAACAGCAGAGGGAAGCCCGCGAAAAGTTTGCGAAATCCTGATGAAATCCGACGATGAAATGTGTGAGGCTCTTCCGGTTCCCGCTAAAATTTTCGGCGCAGTGGGAGAAGAGGGGGATTTCCCTGTTAATATAAGAGAAGGACGAAAATGGCTTGAAAACTATTCTCTTAATCATACGCTTAAGCCGGAGGTTATTCCGGATGCCGATAAATTCGGAGGATGCTGTTCCGGCAGCGAAACCGCTGTTGAAATCAGAAATGTATGGTTCCGGTACGAAAGGGAACAGTCGGATATAATAAAAGGTCTTTCAGCGGTAATCCGTAAAGGGGAGATTTACGCAGTGATGGGAGGCAACGGAGTGGGAAAGACTACGGCACTCTCCCTTATATGCGGTTTAAATCGTCCGTACAGAGGAGAAATTCTGATTAACGGAAAAAAACTTGAGAATATAGGAAATGTATTTGACGGTACTGTGGGAATGCTTCCTCAAAATCCTCAGACTCTGTTTGCCGAAAAGACAGTGTATCTGGATCTGGCTGAAATGCTTTCGGATAAAAAAACTGATCCTGAGGTGCTTGACGACAGGATAAATAAGGTTTGCAGACTGTGCTGCATTGAAAATCTGATAAATTGCCACCCCTATGATTTGTCCGGAGGAGAGCAGCAGAGAGCTGCTTTGGCAAAGATACTGCTGAAGAATCCTGAAATTCTGATTCTGGATGAACCTACAAAAGGACTTGATGCGGGATTTAAGAAGATTTTTGCAGACATATTGAGAAGCCTTAAAGAAAAAGGAAAGACTGTGATAATGGTGTCCCACGATATAGAGTTTTGTGCGGAGAATGCCGACAGAACAGCGATGTTTTTTGACGGAAATATAGCCTCAGAGGATGTGCCCCGAAGGTTTTTTGCCGGGAAAAGTTTCTACACCACAGCAGCAAACAGGATGGCAGGTGCCATAATTCCGGGGGCGGTTCTTACAGAAGACGTAATAAATGCCTGCGGAGGCAGGGTAAAAACCCGCAGCATAGATGAAAAATCCGGGGTAGAGCTTAGAATGAATACTGAAGAGGACGGTTTGCCCGAATCTGAATTGAGAAAACCCTGCAGGAAAATACTCGGAAGAAAAAGACACGGAAAGGAAAGACCAGGGAAGGCGATGAAGGCCGCAGGCTGCCTGTTCGGAGCCATGTTTATACTGACCTGCGTACTTCAGGTAATGACAGGAAGGAATTCGGGAACCTTCGGTCTGCAGATGCTTACACTGGCAGAAGCAATTGTCTGTCTCGGCTGTTTTTTTTCTTCAAGTGCAGCTGATGAAATAACAGTCAGCAGGAATACTCGGGGAATAAAGGACGGAAAAAGAGCGGTAACCGCAGCGGCGGTTGTTATGGCGGCAGTACCTGCTACAATCCTGCTGGGGTTATATGTTCTTGACAACCGAAAATATTATTTTATAAGTATAATGATAATACTTGAAACACTGATAATGTTTTTCATGATGTTTGAAAGCCGAAAGCCTAAAGCACGGGAGATTGTTACGGTAAGCGTACTCTGCGGGATAGCTGTGGCGGGAAGAGCGGCATTTTTCATGATACCTCAGTTCAAGCCGGCTGCCGCGCTGGTTATTGTTTCCGGAATATGCTTTGGCGGTGAAACCGGATTTCTGGTGGGGGCGGTTACGGGCTTTGTTTCAAATTTTTTCTTCGGGCAGGGACCCTGGACACCGTGGCAAATGTTCGCGTTAGGAATAATCGGTTTTGCCTCGGGAATATTTTACGGAAAAGGATTAATGAAAGTCACAAAGCTTTCTCTCTGTGTATTCGGATTTGCGGCGGTTCTGATACTTTACGGAGGAATTATGAATCCGGCATCTGTGATAATGTGGCAGGACAAGCCAGCGGCAGAGATGTTTGTCACCGCATATATGATGGGACTTCCCTTTGACCTGGTTCACGCGGCGTCCACGGCCTTTTTCCTGTGGGTTCTGTCAGGGCCTATGATAGAAAAGCTGGAAAGGATAAAAAAGAAATACGGAATGAAAGATATGTGCTGAGACGGGCAGACGGAAAAAATAAGAAAAAAACTGATATAATACAATAACCTCCAAAATAAATGCATAGGAGTCCTGTTTGTTATAGGATTCGTATGCATTTTTTGTGCTTATGCCGAAATAATTTCGGTGTAAATTCTTATGTAAACTAAAAATAAAAGTATAAAATATCGGAAGAATATAAAAGTTATTTAAAGAAAATAAAAATAATAT
>JAUNCY010000002.1 GCA_030526325.1 Bacillota bacterium | reverse complement strand
TACTGGACTTTTTTGACACTTCTCCTTATTCAAACTCAATCGTTCCGGGCGGCTTTGAGGTACAGTCGTACAGCACCCTGTTCACGCCTTTGACTTCGTTTACTATTCTGTTCATCACTTTGTTCAGCACCGGCCAGGGGATCTCTGCAGCTTCTGCCGTCATAAAATCGCTGGTGGTTACCGCTCTCAGAGCGACTGCATAGTCATAAGTTCTGAAGTCTCCCATGACTCCCACAGATCTCATGTTTGTCAGTGCGGCAAAATACTGGTTAATATTTCTGTCAAGACCTGCGTTTGCAATCTCTTCTCTGTAAATATAATCCGCATCCTGCACAATTCTCACTTTTTCCTCAGTAACCTCGCCGATGATTCTTACACCCAGTCCCGGTCCCGGGAACGGCTGTCTGAACACCAGATATTCCGGAATTCCCAGTTCAAGCCCTGCTTCTCGAACCTCGTCTTTGAAAAGCATCCTCAAAGGCTCTATGATTTCCTTGAAATCTACATAATCCGGAAGACCGCCTACGTTATGATGACTCTTTATGACAGCGCTCTGTCCAAGGCCAGACTCGATAACGTCCGGATAAATCGTTCCCTGAACAAGAAAATCCACAGCACCGATCTTCTTTGCTTCCTCTTCGAAAACCCGGATGAATTCTTCACCTATTATCTTTCTCTTCTGTTCCGGATCCGTTACGCCCGCAAGCTTTTCATAAAATCTCTGCTGAGCATTTACCCTTATGAAATTCAAATCATAATTACCTTCAGGTCCGAATACAGCTTCTACCTCATCGCCTTCGTTTTTTCTCAGAAGGCCATGGTCAACAAAAACGCAGGTCAGGTTTCTTCCCACAGCTTTTGACATGAGTACCGCTGCAACGGAAGAATCAACACCGCCGGACAAAGCGCACAGCACCTTTCCGTCTCCGACTCTTTCTTTTATAGATTTTATGGTTTCATCCACAAAAGAATCCATTTTCCAGGTTCCTTCACAGCCGCAGATATCCTTCACGAAGGCCTCCAGCATTTTTGTGCCTTCCCGGGTATGAAGAACCTCCGGATGGAACTGAACCGCATAAAATCCTTTTTCGGAGTTTTCCATAGCAGCCACAGGACATACAGGAGTTTTCGCGGTTATTCTGAAACCTTCCGGAGCCTGAGCAATATAGTCCGTATGGCTCATCCAGCATATTGTGCTGTCGGAAACATTTCTGAACAGAGCTCCGCTTCTGTCAATCTTTACCTCTGTTTTTCCGTATTCGCTTACAGGCGCCGTCTCAACCTTTCCGCCAAGCTGATGAGCCATAAGCTGTGCTCCGTAACAGATACCCAGTACCGGCACTCCCATGGAGTAAACCTCTTCCGGGCACTGGGGAGAATCCTCACCGTAGACGCTGTTCGGTCCGCCGGTGAAGATAATTCCCTTCGGCTTCATTGCCTTAAGTTTTTCTACATCTAAAGTGTAGGGATGCACCTCACAGTAAACATTGCACTCCCTTACACGTCTTGCGATCAGCTGGTTGTACTGACCGCCGAAATCCAATACTACCACACACTCTCTATTCATTTTTTACCTCTATCTATTCATAACAGAAATATCTCTGTCCTTAAGGATAACGTCATGAGCTCCGCCTTCGACAATACTTGTTGCGGATACCATTGTTATCTTAGCCTTCTGCTGCAGTTCTTCTATACTGAGCGCACCGCAGTTGCACATGGTGGATCTGATCTTGCTGAGAGTAAGACCCACATTGTCCTTGAGGCTGCCCGCATAAGGAACATATGAATCAACGCCCTCTTCGAAAGAAAGCTTTGAATCGCCGCCCATATCATATCTCTGCCAGTTTCTTGCTCTGTTTGAGCCTTCACCCCAGTATTCCTTTACATAATTTCCGTTTATGTTAAGTCTGTTTGTCGGACTTTCGTCAAATCTGGAGAAATATCTTCCCAGCATCAGGAAATCAGCTCCCATAGCAAGTGCCAGAGTCATATGATAATCGTAAACAATGCCTCCGTCGGAGCATACCGGAATGTAAACTCCGGTTTCTTTGAAATATTCATCTCTTGCTTCGCATACGTCAATGAGTGCGGTTGCCTGTCCGCGGCCGATGCCCTTGGTTTCTCTTGTTATGCAGATAGAACCGCCTCCGATTCCCACCTTAACAAAGTCTGCACCGGCTTCAGCAAGGAATCTGAAACCTTCTTTATCTACAACATTGCCTGCTCCAACCTTAACGCTGTCTCCGTAATGCTCGCGTATCCAGTCGATGGTTATTTTCTGCCATTCGGAAAAACCTTCCGACGAATCTATACAAAGAACATCCGCGCCTGCCTCTACAAGAGCAGGTACTCTTGATGCAAAATCCCTTGTATTTATTCCCGCGCCGACAATGAGTCTTTTGTGAACATCCAGCAGCTCGTTCGGATTTTCCTTATGAGCCGCATAGTCTTTTCTGAAAACAAAGTTTGTAAGTCTCTGATTTTCATCAACTATAGGAAGCGCATTCAGTTTATGCTCCCATATAATATCATTTGCTTCGCTGAGGCTGATACCGTCCTTAGCCCAGATAAGCTTGTCAAAAGGTGTCATGAAATTTTCTACTTTTTCATCCAGAGACATTCTGCTGATTCTGTAATCTCTGCTGGTTACTATTCCCAGAAGTTTCCCTTCGCTTGTTCCGTCATCTGTAACCGAAACAGTCGAGTGACCGCTTTTTTCCTTTAATTCCAGCACATCTCTTAATGTCTGATCCGGTCTGATATTTGAATCGCTCTGAACAAAACCCGCCTTGAATTTTTTTACTCTGCTCACCATTTCAGCCTGGCTTTCAATGGACTGGGAACAGAAAATAAAAGATATTCCGCCTTCTCTTGCAAGGGCAATACCCATTTTATCTCCGGATACAGCCTGCATAACCGCAGAAACCATAGGAATATTCATGCTGAGAGCAGGTTCTTCCTCTCCTTTTCGATATTTAACTACCGGCGTTTTTAAACTTACGTTTGCCGGAATGCACTGTGCTGAAGAGTAGCCCGGAACAAGCAGATATTCACTGAAAGTTCTTGAGGGTTCTTCGTAGTAATAAGCCATTTTAGACACCTTCCTTTCACAAAACAGTTATATTAATTTTAATTAATTTAGTTATAGTTTAACGTTCATTGTACAATATTTTATTATATTATACAAGCAAAAAACCGTAAAAGAAATACCTTATCCGGCTGTTTTACGCAAAATCAGACAAATAAGGCAGTTCTAAAGATTATTCCTGGGTTTGTATATTTTCTATGTGTATGAGCTTATTTTTCGCAATGACCGCCGCATCCCGGGCACCCTTCGCAGCATCCCTCTCCCGAGTGATGCCCTTCGTTCAGACTGCATCCGGAGCAGCCGCAAACACAGCGGCCCTCCTTTACGTTTTTGTACAAATTCCTGATTATCATCACTGCCGCAGCAGCCAGGGCTGCGGAGATTAATATTGTAGATATATTATTTACTGCCATTGACATCATTTTTCCTCCGATAAATTTCTTGTTTCAACGGTTTGTTTTCTGTTTATTTTACGATAAAGTCTGCGGATAATTCCGCGTTGCTGCGCTTCTGCTATATTTTCACTTTTGTTTCCAGTCTTTCGGATTCTCTGTAAGGTTTTGCCATCCTGAAGATTACAAATGCAATAATTATGAGTGCTGCAATTACTCCCGCTGCATTTCCCGAACCGGTGAACAGCATTCCCAGCTGATATACCGCCAGCGATGCTCCATAAGCAAATACACACTGGTATGCTATAGCAAATGCGGTCCATTTTCCGTTGTTCATCTCTCTCCTTATTGCTCCGATTGCTGCAAAGCAAGGTGCGCAGAGAAGATTGAAAATCATAAAGGAATAAGCCGCAAGAGGCGAAAACGCATTTTTGAGAAGATCCCAGACTTCCCATCCGTTTTCAGCCACCTCTTCAAATCCTCCGTAAAGGACTCCAAATGTGCCTACGACGTTTTCCTTGGCTATAAGACCGGTTATGCTGGCAACAGCCCCCTGCCAGTGACCCCAGCCAAGAGGTTCAAATATTATGCATACTGCCGAACCTACGGCTGCAAGTATACTGTCTTCCATTTCTACCATTCCAAATCCGGCCTCCGTCCATCCGTAGTTTGAACCGAACCAGATTACTATTGTTGATAAAAGGATTATTGTTCCCGCTTTTTTTATGAATGACCAGCCTCTTTCCCACATTGAGCGCAGCAGATTTCCAATGGTCGGCATATGATATGCAGGAAGCTCCATGACAAAAGGTGCCGGATTGCCCGCGAACATCTTTGTCTTTTTGAGCATTATCCCGGATATTACAATAGCCGCTATTCCGACAAAATATGCACTTGGAGCCACCCACCACGCGCCTCCGAAAATCGCCCCAGCGAAAAGTGCAATAATCGGCATCTTCGCCCCGCAGGGAATGAATGTGGTGGTCATTATTGTCATTCTTCTGTCTCTTTCATTTTCAATGGTTCTTGACGCCATTACTCCCGGTATTCCGCAGCCGGTTCCTACCAGCATAGGGATAAAGGATTTTCCGGAAAGCCCGAATTTTCTGAATATACGGTCCATAACAAAGGCAATTCTGGCCATATATCCGCAGGATTCAAGAAAAGCGAGAAGAATGAACAGCACCAGCAGCTGGGGAACAAATCCAAGCACAGCGCCCACACCTGCGACAATTCCGTCTATTATAAGTCCCTGAAGCCAGCCGGCACAGCCTGCCGATTCAAGAGCGTCAGAAATCATAACCGGAATGCCCGGAACCCAGATGCCGAAATCCGCCGGATCAGGCTCCTCCGTATCTTCTGCTTCAATATAATCTTTGTAGGAGACAGGAATTTCTTCTTCGACATTCCCTTCATCGTCATATATGTATGCGGTCGCCGTCAAAGCTATGGCAGCAGACGGATCTTCCCCCGCCTCTTCTGCAGCACTTTCAAAGGTGTCTTTGATAAGACCGGGGATTTCATACGCTTCTGCAGCCTCTGCATATTCGGAAGAACCTATGGCGAACAGATGCCAGCCGTCTCCGAATACTCCGTCGTTTGCCCAGTCCGTTGCCCAGCCTCCTACTGTTGTAACCGAAATATAGTAAACCAGAAACATAACCACAGCAAAAATCGGAAGGGCAGCAATACGATTCGTAACAACTTTGTCAATTTTATCCGATACTGTAAGTCCGCCCTGTTCTTTCTTTTTATAGCACCCCTTTATTATTGAAGCGATATAAACGTATCTTTCATTCGTGATAATGCTTTCCGAATCGTCATCCAGTTCATCTTCAACAGCTGCTATGTCAGATTCAATATGCTCTTTGACGGCAGGGCTAAGATTCAGCTCTTCCAGAACTTTTTCATCCCTTTCAAACAGCTTGATTGAATACCAGCGCTGCTTTTCTGCAGGCATATCATGTAGTGCAGCCTCCTCTATATGCGCAAGCACATGCTCTACCACTCCCGAGAAAGTGTGAGCAGGAACCGCGGCTTTTTCATGGGCAGCAGCTATTGCGGCTTCGGCGGCCTCCGCCACACCGTCCCCTTTCAGAGCAGAGATTTCCACTACTTTGCATCCCAGAGCCCGAGAAAGCTCCTGAACGTTAATACGGTCTCCGTTTTTCCTGACTATATCCATCATGTTCACTGCCACTACCACAGGTATTCCCAGTTCAGTAAGCTGGGTGGTGAGATAGAGGTTTCTTTCAAGATTTGTTCCGTCGATTATGTTCAAAATCACATCCGGTTTTTCACCCGTCAGATAATTTCTTGCCACCACTTCCTCCAGAGTATACGGAGAGAGGGAATAAATTCCCGGAAGATCTGTAACCGTAACATCTTTATGCTTTTTTATTTTTCCTTCTTTCTTTTCAACGGTAACTCCCGGCCAGTTCCCGACAAACTGATTCGCCCCGGTGAGGGCATTAAATAAGGTGGTTTTTCCGCTGTTAGGATTGCCCGCAAGGGCTATTCTGATTTCCATTGTTCTTATTCCTTTCTAATATTATTTTTGTAATTTCGCCCCGGTAAGCATATGCTAACTGTAAGGGCTTAAAATACGGGGATTTCACCCCGCCCGTTACTCTATCTCTATTTTCTCCGCATCCGCTTTTCTTATAGAAAGCTGATACCCTCTTACCGTTATATCCAGCGGATCTCCCAGCGGCGCCACTTTGCGTACCGTGACCTCGGTTCCCTTAGTTATCCCCATATCCATAATTCTTCGTCGTACCGCTCCCTCTCCTCTTAGCTTTACAACTTTCACTGTTTCTCCGATTTCTGCTTCCTTTAAAGTTCTCATTTTTCCCCTCCGACAAATCATATCATTATTTTCTGAGCCATTTCCCTGCTTATTGCAATTCTGGCTCCTTTCACGCTGACAATGACGTTTCCTCCCATAGAGGAGACCACTGTCACATTGCCACCGGCGGTAAATCCCAGATTTTCCAGATGTCTCTTTGTTTCTCCTCTTCCGCCGATTCGTTTTATAATGTTCTCTTCTCCTATGTTTGCAAGCGTTAACGGCATCATTGTACGTCCTTTCCTGTCATTAAGTTAGCATGCACTAACACAAATTCCCGAAACAGAGTTAGCTCAAGCTAACTCTTCTTGTTAAATATTGGTTAGCCGCAACTAACCAATTAGTATAATACTCTTCTCCCCTCATATTGTCAACAGTTTTTTTCTTCTTCCGCAAAAAAAATGATCGGCTGCGGCATACTTGATTGTACAAACTTGAACACATATAAAAAAAATGCTATTCTGTAATAGAATAAATAATAAAGGAGAATTCTCATGCAGCTTCAGGAATCCGGAGAAATGTACATAGAAACAATTTATATCCTCTCAAAAAAGCAGAGCGAGGTGCGCTCTATTGACGTGGGAGAATATATGGGATTCAGCAAACCCAGCGTCAGCAGGGCTATAGGCATACTGAAAAAAGGCGGGTATGTGGATATGGACGGCCGTGGTTTTCTTTCTCTTACGGCAAAGGGCCTTGAGGTTGCGGAAAAAATATATGAAAGACACATTCTTCTCACGCAGTTTCTGGTCAATCTGGGAGTCGAAGAGGAGACAGCAGTCAGGGATGCCTGCAGGATGGAGCATATCATCAGCGACGAATCCTTTGCCGCAATAAAGAAATATACAGAAAAACAATAGCATACATTTTTCGCATAAAAAATGAGGGTGCCCCTCCTGTCACTCAGGACTTTTGGGACACCCTTTTATTTTCCGTTATTTACCGCCGGTAACAGAAGTCTTACATCATTCCTCCCATGCCGTTCATTCCTTCAGGCATGCCGTGAAGTTTAGCCATTGGATCTTCTGTGTCAGTAATAGCTGCTTCTGTTGTAAGAAGAAGTGCTGATGCGGATACAGCATTCTGGAGAGCTGATCTTGTTACCATTGTCGGGTCGATGATTCCTGCTTCTTCCATGTTTACATACTGTTCTGTTGCTGCGTTGAAGCCCATTCCCAGCTTGCTCTTCTTAATTTTTTCTACGATAATTGATCCTTCGTAACCTGCATTTGCAGCAATCTGTCTGAGAGGTTCTTCAAGAGCTCTTAATACGATTGAAGCACCTGTCTTCACGTCGCCGGATAATGTCTTAACGAATTTTTCAACCGGAGCATATACGTTAACCAGTGCAACACCGCCGCCTGATACATAACCTTCTTCTACAGCTGCGCTTGTAGCGTTAAGCGCGTCTTCAATTCTGTATTTTCTTTCCTGAAGTTCAGCTTCTGTAGCAGCTCCAACCTTGATTACAGCTACGCCGCCTGCCATCTTAGCAAGTCTTTCCTGAAGCTTTTCTCTGCTGAAATCTGAAGTTTCGATTTCGATGAGACCTTTAATCTGATTTACTCTGTCTTCAATCTTGTCTTTGTCTCCTGCGCCGTTTACGATTACGCAGTTGTCCTTGTCAACTTTAACTGTTCCTGCTCTTCCAAGCATATCCAGTGTAGCTTCTCTGAGATCCATTCCCAGGTCTGATTCAACTACTGTACCGCCTGTGAGGATACCGATATCTCTGAGCATTTCTTTTCTTCTGTCGCCGAATCCCGGAGCTTTTACAGCTACACTGTCGATTAATCCTCTGATCTTGTTTACTACTAATACTGCGAGAGCTTCACCTTCAACATCCTCTGCGATAACTAAGAGTTTTCCGCCTGCCTGTGAAACCTGTTCAAGAATAGGAACTAATTCCTGACCCTGAGTAATTTTCTTGTCTGTAATGAGGATGTATGGATTGTCAATAACTGCTTCCATTTTTTCTGAGTCAGTTACCATATATGAAGAGAGGTAACCTCTTTCGAACTGCATGCCTTCAACTACTTCCAGTTCTGTTCCCATTGATTTTGATTCTTCAACTGTAATAACGCCTTCAACGCCTACTTTATCCATAGCATTTGCGATAAGTTCGCCGATAGCCTTGTCGCCTGCTGAAATCGAAGCAACCTGAGCAATATGAGCTTTGCCTTCAACCTGCTTTGAAATTTTCTTTAATTCTCCAACAGCGAAATCTGCAGCCAGTTCCATACCTTTTTTGAGTCCCATAGGATTTGCGCCTGCAGCAACGTTTCTCATACCTTCTCTGATCATAATCTGAGCAAGTAATGTAGCTGTTGTTGTTCCGTCGCCTGCAACGTCATTTGTCTTTGTTGCAACTTCTTTAACCATCTGAGCGCCCATGTTTTCATATCTGTCTGCGAGCTCGATTTCTCTTGCGATTGTAACACCGTCATTTGTAATGATAGGAAGTCCGAACTGTTTGTCGAGGATTACGTTTCTTCCTTTAGGTCCAAGTGTGATTTTTACAGCGTCAGCTAATTTATTGACGCCTGCTTCCATTTTTCTTCTTGCATCTTCTGAGAATCTGATTTCTTTTGGCATTATATATCCCTCCGTTTAATATGTTTTTCTGTTCTAAATTAGTCAAGAATAGCGAAAATATCTTTTTCTGATACAACAAGTAAATCTTCGCCTTCTACTCTTACAGCAACTCCCATGAACTTAGGGAATAAGATTTTGTCTCCAACCTTTACCTGCATAGGAACGTTTTTTCCGTCCTGAACTTCGCCCGGTCCTACTGCAACTACTTCCGCAATCTGCGGTTCTTCTTTTGTCTGTCCCGGAAGGAAGATTCCGCCCTTTGATTTTTCTTCAGCTTCAAGCATTTTGATTACGACTCTGTCGCCTAATGGTTTAATATTCATAAAAAAACCTCCTTAATTATATAAAATATATTTTTTGCCCCTTGTTAGCACTCACTATGTTTGAGTGCTAACACTATTATAACCATTCTTTTCCGTTTTTCAATAGCAAAACGCAACAATTTTTAAAAATTTTTAAAATAATTATAAAATTCACCCGAATGACACATTTCCATTACATTTTTTTACATTATACCAGGAATAAAGCTCTCACTCCGAAATATACACAGGGTATAAATATTGCCGGAATCATGTTGGCAACCTTTATCTGCTTGATATCAAGGAAGTTGAAGCCTATGCCCGCAATGATAAGGCTGCCCACAGCTGACATCTCCGTTATCATCTCTGCTGTCATGAAATCTCCGACAAAGGAGGCTGCTATGGCTATCAGTCCTTCGTAAATAAGAATGGGCACCGACGAAAAAACAACTCCTATTCCCATAGTCCCCGCAAAAATAAGAGCAATAACGCCGTCGAGAATGGATTTTGCAAAAAGCATGTTGTGGTCCAGTGAAAGACCGCTGTTCATGGCCCCCACTATTGCCATGGAACCGGTACAGAATAAAATAGAGGCAGTAACAAAGCCTTTTGAGAAATTGCCCTCTCCGAATCCCAGCTTTGCCTCCGCCAGGTCTCCCAGCCTTTTCATTTTTCCGTCAATATCTATAAATTCTCCTATTATACTTCCTATTACAAGACTTAATATGAGAAGCATTACATTCTGGTTTTCCAAAGCGCCGGAAAGCCCAATGAAAAGGACTGATAATCCTATGGCCTTCACTATTATCTCGTTAAATCTCTCCGGAACATTTTTGATGATAAAAGTTCCCAGAAGCCCGCATACTACAATTGCTGCTGCATTTACTATTGTTCCTGTTAATATCATTTCCACATCTCTCTTTCTTGAATATATGAATATGCCTTATGCATACCTCACTTGCCTATATTATTCTCTCGGGCATAATAAAACAAGTACTGCTGGGCAAATCCGCCCAGATGTCCGAATTTTTTGTCGGAATACTCTCTGATTTCCTTCAGATTGTTTTCGTCGGTTCCGTACAGGGCCGACATCAGCCTTCTTACCCACACGTCTATCGGAAAACTCTCGTATTTCTCCATAGAAAACAAAAGAATGCAGTTTGCCACCTTCGGTCCCACTCCGCAGAGCCCCGTCAGGTAGTCCAGAGCTTCTTTGTATGAAGCTCCCGTCATACTGTACAGCAGCTCCTTTTGCCCCGCTATGGCCTTCGAGGTTTCTGTCACATACCTGGCTCTGTAACCCAGCCTGCAGCCGGCAAGCGCCTCTTCCGAAACTCCGGCAAGCACCTCCGGTTCGGGGAAGGCATATCTGACATTGCCTTTATAATCAAATACCGGCTCTCCGTACCTTCTGCTTATTTCCTCAATGCTCTTTTTTATTAACGGAATGTTTCTGTTCTGGGACAATATGAATGATATCAGCGTTTCCCACTCGTCCTGATTCAGAATCCTTATTCCTCCGCCGTATTCCACGGCCTTCACCATTATTTCGTCATCCCGGGACAACTCTTTTTTTATCTCCCCGTAATCCCTTTCCAGATCAAAATATTTTTTCCAGATATTTTCAAAATCCTCTGCTGTGCTGTTCCGGATAATCAGAGTCCCTGCATCAGAGTCTCCCTTCCTGTTATATGAAACGTTAACTGCCCTGCCGAAAGCCACTCCCGAGTAGGAGCCGTCTTCATCGGGGTTCCAGCGAAAGCACTGTCCGCATTCAAAAATATCCTTCAGTTCAAAATCTCTTACACCGTATACTGTTACCGTATTATTATTTTCACTTATTCCTTCATACATTTCTGCTTACACTCCGTTATGCCAGTCCTTTTACCGTTATGTTTACTGCGGTTATATTGAACCCTGTCAGATCCTCAACCTCTTTTTTTATCTTATCCTGAACAGCCGCGGCACTTTCCTTCACTCTGATTCCGTATGAGAGTATCAGTTCAATATAAAGAACCATTCCGCTGTCGCTCTTCTCAATATCCATACCTGTTATTTTATTTATCTCCTCAGAGCTCATGACAGCACATTTCACTATGTCATAAACGGCTCTTTCCGAAATAATATATCCGCCAAGATAGCTGAAGGTCGGTCTGACCTCAGATTTTTCCGCCACCACCGTACTCTTTGTTCCTACCCGGCGCAGAATTTTCAGCGGTCTCAGGAAATATCCCGAGAACTCTCTTTTCAGCTGAAAAGTAGCCACCGGAATTGCATGCTTTCCGTTCAGATTTCTCTGGGTCTGAGCAGTGACTATATCCTCCTCGTCAGAAACATCCTCTATGCGTATCAGTTCCCCGGGCTCGGGCAGTTCAAGCCGCTCCGCTATTCTGTATATCATTCTGTCTGAGGTTCCAAGTATCAGTATGGATTCCGGATTTCTCTTTTTTATTGCCTCAACCACCTCAGCCTTATGATCCTCATCCGTGAAAAGAGCTGTTTTAATGGCTCCAATCATAGTTCCGGCTTTTTTTGCGGATTTTCCTCCGTATATTCTGTTTTTTCCTATAAAAAGTCCGTCATCGATTATGCATGGAATGCCTCTTTCCCTGCATATGCTCAGTGACTGATAGCTTTTTCCTGTTCCGCTTTTCCCTACTAACCCGTATATTTCCATATTTTCACCCTGATTTCAAAAATTTTTTCGGTAAATTATTTTTCAATTTCAAATAAATTATACATAAAATATGTTGTTATACTCAAACTAATCTGTTATAATATTTGCGTAATTTCGTTACTCAGTAACGGAGTGTCATTTTAGAAGGAGGTAATGTCATGGCTTATAAAATCAAAGATGATTGCATCGGTTGCGGTTCATGCGCAGGTGAATGCCCGGTTGGAGCTATCGTAGAAGGCGGCCCTGGTTTCACAATCGACGCTAACACATGTATTGACTGTGGTGCATGCACAGGTTCTTGCCCGGTTGATGCTATCGTAGAAGCTTAATATACGAACATAAAAAATGTGGCGAAAGCCACATTTTTTTATTTTGTGGACATATTGATTAGAGGCTTCTGACAACTCATTCCGGTTTGTTCTGCTGATTCTGGTTGTTTATGTAATATGCCAAAGTATAAAGACTGTCACTGAGATGAACATTTTCCAGAACTACCGAAGACGGCACTACCAGGTCCAAAGGCGCAAAGTTCCATATGCCGTTAACTCCTCCGCTGCACAGCAGATCCGCCGTGCTCTGTGCACTGCCTTTGTCTGTTGTAATAATTCCGATATCCGCATTATTAATCTTCAGGAAATCCTTTATTTCCTTTGCGTCCCTGACTTTAACCCCGCAAAGCTCCGTTCCTATAAGATTAGGATTGATATCAAATATCGCACAAAGGTTAAATCCTATCTTATTCTGCAGGTAATTCGCCACCGCCTGTCCAAGATTTCCGAAACCTATCAATACAACATTGTATTCTTTATCAAGACCCAGAATTCCGCCTACCTCTTTAAAAAGCTCTTCAACATTGTATCCGTACCCCTGCTGTCCGAATCCGCCGAAATTATTCAGATCCTGTCTGATCTGAGAAGCCGTAAATCCCGTTATCCGGCTGAGTTCCTTTGATGAAATCCTCTGAATCCCTCTGCTTTGAAGCTCCAGCAAACATCTTCTGTATTTTGGAAGTCTTCGGATTACAGAAGGAGAAACCCGCTGTTTTGCTTTTGAGTTCATTAACTATCGCTCCTTTGCGAACAAAGTTTGTTGCTTATTATAGCATAAAATTAAGCAAACAAAAAGAATCTATGATATAATATCGGCGAAATCTGGTTAAATCCCGAAAATTTATGATATAATATCTAACCGGTTTTACAGGCGGAAGGAAATTTTTCTGCCGCAATATTATTTATGGCGGGTGAACTTTGTGACTATAATTGCAGCAAAAAATATTACCAAATCTTATGGTATAGATAATATTTTAAATAATATAACTTTTAATATAAATGAAAAAGACCGCGTCGGTCTTGTAGGACTTAACGGTGCGGGAAAAACAACGCTGTTGAATATAATAGGCGGGATTCTCTCTCCGGATGACGGTTTTCTGTCAATTCCTCCCGGGATCAAAATAGGCTATTTGAGGCAGCACGGGAATTTTGAAAGTGAAAATACCATTTATAAAGAATTCCTTTCCTTTTTTTCTGACATAATAGCTATGGAAGAAAGACTCAGGGAAGTAACGGATACAATATCAGAAAGGGCATCCAAGGGACTTGACACAGAAAATCTCATGGAGGAATATGCCAGACTGTCAGAGGAATTTGCCGACCGCAACGGATATGGCTACAAAAGTGAAATAAAAGGAATTCTCACCGCACTGGGTTTTTCCGAAGAGGATTATGACAAAAAAATCAGTTCCCTTAGCGGCGGAGAAAAGACACGTCTGTCTCTGGGAACCCTGCTGATAAAAAAGCCGGATATTCTTCTCCTTGACGAGCCCACCAACCATCTTGATATAGACACTCTGAGATGGCTGGAGCTTCAGCTTAGAGCCTATCCCGGCACTGTAATCCTTATTTCCCATGACAGATATTTTCTGGACCGCACGGTAACAAGGATTTTTGAAGTACAAAATCAAACGCTTACCGTATACAACTGCAGCTATACCGACTATATTACAAGAAAAAAGGAAAACGAAGCCGCAGCGATGAAGGCTTACGAGGCAAATCGCAGAGAAATTGAAAAACAAGAGGAAATGATAAGGCGCTTTAAACAGCACGGAACCGAAAAGCTTGCAAACCGGGCAAAATCCAGGGAAAAAATGCTGGGCAGAATGGAAAAGCTTGACAGACCGGACACATCTTTTGACAGAATGAAGCTTAATTTCAAGGCAAGCATCCCCAGCGGGAACGATGTTGCCTCCGGCAGGGATCTGTCCATGTCCTTCGAGACCAAACAGCTGTTCTCCGATGTGGACTTTGATATTAAAAAGGATGAAAGAGTCTGTCTTATCGGTGCCAACGGAACAGGAAAAACAACTCTGCTGAAAATTCTTCTGGATAAAGTATCTCCCGATACCGGCACTGTACGCCTGGGACAGAACGTGATAATAGGTTACTATGATCAGGAACAGCAGCTGCTTAATCCGGAAAACACTGTTTTGGAGGAGCTTCATTCCTGCTACAGGCTGTACACCCAGAAAGAGCTGAGAAATATTCTCGGAAGCTTTATTTTCAGAGGAGATGATGTGTTTAAGAAAGTAAGTTCTCTCAGCGGCGGCGAAAAAGCAAGGCTGTCCCTGCTGAAGATTATGATGACCGGAGCAAACTTCCTGGTAATGGACGAACCCACAAACCATCTTGATATACCTTCCAAAGAGGTTTTCGAAGATGCCCTTCTGGATTTCCCCGGCACCTTGCTCATGGTTTCCCACGACAGATATTTCCTGAACAAGATTCCATCCCGTATTCTGGAACTGGGAGACAAGGGTCTGACTGAATATCTCGGGCAGTACGATTACTATCTGGAGAAAAAAGCTCAGTTTGCGGCTTCTGATGAAAATCCGGATATATCATCCGCCCCGCAGTCCGAGCCTGCAGTAACCAAAACCCGTCTGAAAGAAGTCCGTCGAAAAGAAAAGGAAAAGGCTCAGGCGGAAAAGAACAAAATTAAAGAGAAGAAAAAGCTGGAAGAGGAGATTGCCGCACTTGAAATCAGAATTTCCGAGCTCCACGAATATATGTGTCTTGAGGAAGTCTTCTCAAATCCGGCAAAAATGCGGGAAGCAGATATTGAGCTGAAAGAAGCGGAAGCAAAGCTTGAACAGCTTTACGAGGAATGGGTGGAATAGCAAGATTTGATAAATTTTTCAAATAATACGTTGCACCTTCATATACATTCCTTTATAATAATTTACGTTGAAATCACATAAACAGGAAACAGATTTCCTGCGCGGAGGTAGAAATATGGTATTTAATAAAATTAAAGAGATTATTGCGGAGCAGCTCTCTCTTGACAATGATTCCGTGATTACCCTCGACACATCTTTAACCAAGGATTTAGAAGCGGATTCCCTGGATGCGGTTGAAATCATCTTGGCTATTGAAGACGAATTCGGTATTGAAGTTCCTGACGAAGATGCCGAAAAATTCATGCTCGTCGGAGATCTGGTTAAATACGTGGAAGATTTAGTATAATACTTATAATATCAAAACGGCGGTTAAAACCGCCGTTTTTCTTTTTACAAATGTGCCGAAGCATATGCATCCAGAGTCATGTTGTCCGGTTCGGCTCCTTCTAAAAACTCATAATATGCAGCGGCTCCTATCATGGCTGCATTATCCGTACACAGAACCAGAGGAGGAAGATAAAGCTTTATACCTTTTTCTCCGCATTTTTCTTCAAGGGTTCTTCTCAGGCAGCTGTTTGCCGCAACACCGCCGGCGAGGACAATCTTATCTCTTCCTTTTTCCTCTGCCAGCCTGATGGTCTTATTTACCAGCACCTCCACAACCGCCGCCTGAAATGATGCCGCAACATCAGCTTTATCAACCTCTTCTTTTTTCTGTTTCTTTCCGTTTAAATAGTTCAGCACACCGGTTTTTGTTCCGCTGAAGCTGAAATCATAGCTGTCATTTTCCAGATATACCCGTTTAAAATGTATAGCTTCGGGATTACCTTTCTTTGCAAGCTCGTCCAGCAGCGGGCCTCCGGGATATCCCAGCCCAAGAACTCTGGCCACCTTGTCAAAGGCTTCTCCGGCCGCATCGTCTCTGGTCTGGCCCATTATTTCATAATCCGTATAGCCTTTTACATCCGCAAGAGTGGAATGACCTCCTGATACGATAAGGGCGGTAAACGGCGGCTCAAGTCCTGCGTCCGCAATATAGTTCGCGCAGATATGCCCTCTTATATGATGCACCCCTATGAGAGGAACATCCAGAGCGTACGCGAGAGCCTTTGCAGTGGCAGTTCCTATAAGCAGAGCACCTATCAGACCCGGTCTGTTGGTGACTCCGATAAAATCTATATCCTCAAAACCTTTTCCGGCTTCTTCCAGAGCACGGTCAATAACCGGATTTATATTGTTCAAATGATGCCTTGAAGCAATCTCCGGAACAACTCCTCCGTATTCCTTGTGAATATCAATCTGAGATGATATTATGTTTGACAATACGGTTCTTCCGTTTACCACTACCGCTGCGGAGGTTTCATCGCAGCTGGATTCGATAGCAAGACATACATAATCTTTTCCGTTTTTAGGTGGTTTAAGCTTCATTTTCTCTCCTATCTCACCAAAGAGAATTTCTGAATACTTCAGTATCCTGCTTGTTAACACAGCATCTTCTGTCTGCCGTGTAATATATACAGTTGTCGCAGGCTCTGTAATCTGACATATTAAAGGAATTCACATTTCTTCTCCGTTTAAAGCTTTTGCAGTTTGCGGCGGCGAAGCACATTTCCTCGTTATAATCATAATATTCGTTTCTGTCGTCGTATCTCATAAAACCCTCCCGAAAAGTACTGTTTTCATTAGTATCTTTCCCTCCGGCAGGTTTTATACCGGTACATCTTCCTTTACTGTATACGACTCCACATTATCAGAGCATCCTCGTTGTTGTTATAATATCTTTTTCTTATTCCCACAGATTCAAATCCGCATTTTTTATATAATCTTATAGCTGTTTCATTTGATTTTCTGACTTCAAGCGTAAAAGCCGTCAGCCCTTTTGAAATCCCGTCAGCCATAACAGCATCCACAAGAGCCTTTCCTGTTCCCCGGTTTCTGAAATCGGGGTGAACCGCCACATTCGTCACGTGACCCTCATCGAATATGTGCCAGATTCCCATATATCCGCATATGCGGCCCTCCGAAACAGCGACAAAATACACACAGGGATTTATCCCGCTGAGTTCTCCTTCAAATGCCTCCCGGGACCAGGGATCATCAAAACACAGATTCTCAATTATCAGAACCTCGTCTATATCCTCCCGAGTCATCCTTCTGATTTCTATTTCTTTCCGCATTTTTTTAGCTCCAGATTTCTTTCGGCCTCCGATTTTCTCAGATATTCGGGCTTCGCTTCGGCATAGGAAACGGCTTTTCCTTCTTTATGTATCTCCAGTCCAAGCACTGCCACCATTTCCGCTGTCTGAATCCGTTTTTCCTCAGAAGCGAAAAAAGCATCTCTCCCTATACCTTCTTCAAGTTTTCTCCTGATATCTTCCACGCCGGTACCGTCTCCTATAAAAATTACCGGGCCTTTTCCCTTAAGCCTGTCAATAACCTCTTCAACCGCATAGGCACCCTCCGGAAACACCTCTTTCTGCTCATCATCCTCAAAACAGTAAGCGGCAGAGTATACCTGGCTTCTTCTTGCATCTAGAACCGGACACACTATGCCTCCGAAATTCCAGAAATTCATTGACATGGCTTTCAAAGTGGGCACCTCGGCAACCCTGACTCCCAGAGCCTGAGCCAGAGCTTTTGCAGTGGACATGCCTATTCTTATTCCTGTAAACGAACCCGGTCCACGGGACACTGCAATTCCGTCTATATCCTCCGGCTTCATGCCGCATTCCTCAAGCACCTGATCCACAAGAGGTATAAGTCTCTGAAGATGGGTGAAATTGCCTTTGTCCACCGCCTCGTGAACACATTCATCGTTGTCAATTACAGCTGTGGAAGCAAAAGCCGCAGTTGTTTCAATTGCCAGGATATTCAATTTGTATCATCCTCCCGTCTTCTTCATCAGTATACTGCAAACGCACTCTGTATACATTTTCCGGCAGCAGTTCCTCAATGAGCTCCGCCCATTCGATGAAACATACTCCGCTCCCGAAAAAGTATTCCTCATATCCGATTTCAAACATCTCTTCTTCACTGTGAACCCGGTAAACATCAAAATGATATACAGGGAATCTTCCTTCATACTCATGTACGATAGTAAAAGTCGGGCTTGTAACCGTCTCTTTTACTCCCAGTTCCTCAATGGCAGCCTGGCTGAATGTGGTTTTCCCGCATCCCAGATCCCCGTACAGACATACAATATCCCCGGGCTTAAGCTCCCGTGCAAATTCTCTGGCTGTATTCCCGGTTTCATTTTCATTTTTTGTGTGAAACTCTCTTACCATAAATATCACCCGCCATTATTCGCAGCAGAGCCTGTAAATCGCATCTGCGTAAATTGCAGCGCCTTTCATCATATTAGCTATATCTATATATTCGTTTTTCTGATGCTCTGTAGCCTCTTCATCCGGGAATTTGATTCCGTATGCCACAGCATTCTTCATTGCTCTTGCATATGTTCCGCCTCCGGTTATTATAGGCTTTGTTTCGTAGTCACCGGTATGCTTCTGATATATATCCATGAGGGTAACTGCCAGTTTGTCATCTGCAGGAATATAGATTCCTTCCTTATGAGCTCCCTTTACAACTCCGCATCCGTACTCATCCAGGTGAGGAGCCATTCCCTCATATACTTCTGTCATATTCCCGGTAACCGGATATCTTACATTTACTGTCAGGCTTCCCATTTCTTCGTCCAGGCGTATAACACCCGAATTCCAGATAAGGTCTCCGGAGATTTCATCGCTGAATCCCACTCCTATATTCTTTCCGTGAAGATTAAATCCTATTTTTTCGTTATAGAACCTGATGAAATCATTCATATCATCGTTTTCAAAGCCGATTTCTCCGAGGAAATACATCATTACCGAAATAGCATTGAGTCCCTTGTCCGGTTTTGCTCCGTGAGCCGGGATTCCTTCTGTGATTATCTCAAGGCTTCTTCCTTTCGGCCTGTACATGATTTCATATCCTGTACGCTTACGGAAATTATCCGCCTTCTCCTTTACAGCCGAGTAGTTGTCAGCGGTTATAACCGCACTGCATCTGCCGGCAACCATATTGTAGGCCTGTCCTCCGGTTATGCTTTTAAGCATAATTCCCTGCTTCGGTGTTTTTTTAAACTTCTTCACCAGATCAAACACGAGTATACCCATTTCAGCCTGTACCATCGGGAAATCCGCATCGGGTGTAAATCCGAAATCAGGTGTGCCTGCAGCCTCTAAATACTTGTCTATTCCTTCCCATTCCCCGACTTCCTCATCAAGTCCGTAAATAAGTCTGACTCTTTTTTTCAGGGGTGCGCCGCTTTCCATTACAGCTTTCATAGCGTACAGAGCCGCCACTGCGGGGCCTTTATCGTCGTTTGTTCCTCTGCCGTACATTCTTCCGTTTTCAACGGTGCCGGCAAAAGGATCGTAGGTCCAGCCGTCCCCTTCCGGAACCACATCCAGATGAGCCAGTATTCCCATGCATTCCTCACCGTCTCCCATTTCGGCATGACCTCCGAAATGCCCTGCTTCAAAGGTTCTGAATCCAAGCTCGCTGCTTTTATTCATCATATATCTGAATGCCTCTTCCACGTTTTTTCCGAAAGGCAGATCTCCTTCGGGCTCTGAAACCACGCTTCTTATTGAAACGAGCTCTCTCAGAGTGTTTACCATTTCATCCTTATAGCCTTTCAGAATCTCCTGATATTCCTTCATTATATATCGATACCTTCTTTCAAGTTTATTTTATTTTTTTCCGAGTTAAGAATATAGAAACCTTTGGTGTTCAGAGTATTCTCCCGGTTATACAGCATTTCCGTATCATCCAGCTGTCTGAGAATGCCGCCTGCCTCCTCAACAATACACTGCATTGCCGCCGTGTCCCACTCCGAGGTAAGACCTCCTCTGTAATATATTTCGGCTCTTCCTGAAGCTATTAGACATCCTTTCAAAGCACTGCCGGCAAAAATGATATTGTCTATTCCGTAACCTTTAAGTATTTCCCTGATATTCGGAGGCGAATTGGATTTGCTTACAGCAGCCCTAATATCCTCAGTTCTGCTGGAAACCCTTATTTTTTCCGGGCTCCCTTCCGCAGTCTTTCTGAACGCGCCCTTTCCTTTTACAGCATAATATATTTCCTTCAGTGCCGGGATGTAGACTACCCCCAGCACCGGTCTTTTGCTTTTCACCAGAGCTATATTTACTGTAAATTCATCAGAATGTTTAATAAATTCCTTTGTTCCGTCCAGAGGATCTATGACAAAGCACCATTCCTTTTCAAGTCTGGATAAATCATCCGCGGATTCCTCCGCAAGAAATGCAGCCTCACTATATTTTGGCTTCAGTCTGTTCAAAATAATCTCATTGGCCTTCAAATCCGCCTCAGTGACAGGAGTATGGTCTTTTTTTTCCTCTACGGTGAATCCCGTATTATATATTTCAAGTATTGCATCTCCGGCCTCGTAAGCGGCCTCCATGCATTCCCCGAGAATTTCTTCAAGTCTAGTCTTCAGCATTTTCCGTCTTCCATTTGTCTGCATCAAACAGCAGTATCCGTCCCTTCTCGTCTCTATCGTAATTTGATCCGATAATGTTCAGGGAATCAACTATTGATTTGTCCGCTCGTGATACATTTCCGGACACAGTAAGAGACTGATTTTCTCCGTAGCTGTAATCCAGCGGAACTATATCATAAGCCCACTTTCCTCCGGATTTATATCTGTTAACCCAGGTCGGAAGGGCATTTGCCTCAACCATCTCAATATAGGCAACTTCTCCGTCTACTTTTGTGATTTCAAATTTGACTCCCGCAATCATTCCGTCTTCGGTATTTCTTCGGTTTGCACCCAAAGTTTCAGACCTCTGATTTGATATGAAATTTCCCATAGAATAATATACCGGTACGTTTTTCTGCTGAGCCTCACTCCATATAACTACAGCAGGTTCAAGAACATGAGGATGAGATGCAAAAATAACATCCACGCCCGTGTCAGCTATCATTTCGTTTGCCATATTGACCTGATACTCCTGGGGCTGGCTGTGATATTCCTCTCCCCAGTGGAAATAGCATACAACTATATCAGCTCCCGCTGCCTTAACTGCATTGACATTGTGCCAGTCAGATGGGTTAAAACTGCAGATACGGTTTTCCGCATCCTCAGGAATATTCATTCCGTTTATACTTTGCCGGGAATTTGTTCCCGTTGTTTCGTAAGTATATGCCACAACGCCCACTTTAACACCTTCGGCCTCAACTATAGTGTAATCCGGTTCCTCTTCCGTAAGCTTTGAGCCCACAGTTGCCAGACCCGCATTTTTTAGAACCTGGAGACTTCTTTCCACTCCGGCGGTTCCCTGATCAAGCATATGATTATTCGATGTTATTGCCACGTCAAATCCGGCATTTTTTATTGCAGCTGCCAGTTCGTCCGGTGCATTAAAGGTCGGATATCCGCATGGCGGCTTGTCCGCAAACACAGTTTCCACATTGCAGAAAGCAATGTCCGCTTCTTCAATATACTCTCTCACATAGGCATAATTACCGTCAAAATTATATGTTCCTGTTGAGGAGTCATATGCTGACTCATACTGAGGTTTGTGGGCCATTATGTCCCCCACGCAAACAAGACTGAGCTCGGTTACTTCTTTCTTTGAGTCAGGAACTCCTCCGGATACACCTTTGTCATCTCCTCCTATCCCGCAGGATACCGCATATACTCCAAGTACTGCGGCCATAATTATCGCTGTTATTAATTTGATTCTCATTTTTCCCCTCTTATAAAAACAAGGAAGCAAAAGAAATGCCTCCCTGTTTCTGTTACTCTTTCACATCATTTATACAGATTCAACGCTTTTTACATCATCAGGGAACTGTTCCTGAAGAACTCTCTGAATTCCGTTTTTAAGTGTCATCTGAGCACCTGCGCAGCCTGAGCAGGCTCCCTGCAGTTTTACATTTACAACACCGTCTTCATAGGATACGAATTCCACGTCTCCTCCGTGTGACTGCAAATAAGGTCTGATGTCTTCAATAGCTTCTCTGATCTTATCCTTCATAATATACCTCCATTTTTTATTTTAAGCTCCCAGGTACGCTTTTCTAACCTCATCATTTGTAATGAGTTCTTTACCCGTACCCTCAAGCACAACTATGCCGGTTTCAAGCACATAAGCATAGTCAGAAATCTCGAGGGCAGCTTTTGCGTTCTGTTCTATCAGAAGAACACTTACTCCCTTTCTGTTGATTTCCTTAATTATTTCAAATATGCTCTTTACGATAATAGGTGCAAGTCCCAGAGACGGCTCGTCCATCATCAGAAGCTGCGGTCTGCTCATCAGAGATCTTCCTACTGCCAGCATCTGCTGCTCGCCGCCGGAAAGGGTTGCCGCAATCTGCCATTCTCTTTCGAGCAGTCTTGGGAAGAGACCGTAAACCATGTCCAGGTCTTCCTTTATACCCTGCTTGTCTTTTCTCAGATACGCTCCGAGAAGAAGATTTTCTTTTACCGTAAGATCAGGAAAAACTTTTCTTCCTTCAGGAGTAAGAGCTATTCCTCTCTTTACAATATCTATAGTCTGAGATTTTGTAATATCCTGACCCTTATATAATACCTTGCCGTCGGACTTGCTGACAAGCCCCATTATTGATTTTAGAGTAGTACTTTTTCCTGCGCCGTTTGCTCCGATAAGAGAAATAATCTTTCCCTCTTCAATATGCATATTTACGCCCCGGAGAGCATGAATACCACCGTAATGAACGTTAAGATTTTCTATTTTCAGCATTATTCATCCACCCCCAGATATGCTTCGATTACTCTCGGATTATTCTGAATTTCTTCAGGGTTTCCTTCCGCAATCTTGATGCCGTAATCCAGCACATATATTCTTTCGCATATTCCCATAACCAGCTGCATATGATGCTCAATAAGGAAAATGGATAAATCATATTTATCCCTGATATTGCCTATGAATTCCATAAGCTCGTCGGATTCCTGAGGGTTCATGCCGGCTGCCGGTTCGTCCAGAAGCAGCAGCTTAGGATTTGTTGCCAGAGCTCTGGCAATCTCAAGTCTTCTCTGGAGACCGTACGGAAGGGATGTAGCCACATCGTCCTTGTATTTTTCAAGACCCTGTTCCTCTAGAAGAGCCATGGCCTCATCTCTCATTCGCTTTTCTTCCTTGTGGTTCAGTCTGAAGGTCGCAGTGAAAACATTCTGCTTTGCATGAAGATGTTTTGCTATCAGAACATTGTCGAATACCGACAGCTTTGAGAAAAGCCTGATGTTCTGGAAAGTTCTTGCTATGCCTTTTTTTGTTATTTTATCGGGAGTAGGCGCTATTACCTTGTTATATTTACCCATATTTTCCCCTTTATACAGCTGTTTCATTTTGCCGTGAGGATAATTGGATACTATAACCTCTCCGTTGAATTCAATCTGGCCGTTTGTAGGAGCATAAACCCCGGTAATGCAGTTGAACGCCGTTGTCTTTCCCGCACCGTTAGGGCCTATCAGACCCACAATCTCTCCCTTATTTACTTCCATGCTGAAGTTGTTTACTGCTACAACTCCTCCGAACTGCATGGTTACATCGGAGACACGCAATACGTTTTCTTTACTCATTTATCTGCGCCTCCTTTTTTCTCTTTCTCTTGAACATATTCGGCAGGTTCTTAATGTTTTTCGGAAGATTTCTGAACCACCTCAAAAGACCTTCCCAGGAGAATTCCCGTGTTCCCATAATTCCCTGTCTGTAGAACAATACTATAACCATAATAATTATCGCAAATACTACGTTTCTGAATCCTGCTCTGAGAAGCGGAACTTTGAAGTCTCCGATATACGCTTCCGAATCCAGGAATCTGAGCCACCACTCACGGCATGCTATAAACAGATATGATGCTATGATGCTTCCTGTTACCGATCCCATACCGCCTATTACGACTATGAGAAGGAATTCGTATGTCATAGCGGCTTTGAATGCCGAAGCCTGAATAGTAGTCTGGAACATAGCAAGGAGCGCGCCGCCTATACCTGCGAAAAACGAGCTGATAACAAAGCTCATCTGCTTATGCTTGAAAAGGTTGATACCCATTGCTTCCGCCGCAATTTCATCCTCACGGATAGCCTTGAAAGCTCTTCCGTATGATGAGTTGATCAGCAGACAGATTATCGCAATACATATCCCGCATGCAATAATCGGGAAAAGGGCGCTCTGATAAGTTGCAAATTTTCTGAGAAGGTTTGAACCGTTCGTAATAGGTCCAAGAGTATTCCACTGGAATATCGCTCTGATTATCTCGGCAAATCCAAGGGTTGCAATAGCCAGGTAGTCACTCTTGAGTCTCAGCACCGGCAGACCGATGAGAAAAGCAAATACCGCAGCTACTATGCCCGCAATGAGTATTGACACAAACACCGGCAGTGTAAACTGAATAAGTCCGCCGTCAAAGTACTGATATACTGCCGCTCTCTGAGCTACAGGTATTGTAAATATCGCATAGGAATAGGCGCCTATCAGCATAAATCCCGCCTGCCCCAGTGAAAACAGTCCCGTAAATCCGTTTACCAGATTCATCGATACCGCAACGAGAGCGTAGATAGAGCCTTTTTCCAATACTGTAAATAACATACTCCACTGTGAAGATTTAGGTATGGTTGCTTCAAGAACATATACTATTGCCAGAAAAGCAGCAATAGCGATACAGGAAAGCAGCCATTTTTTCTGTTTAGTCATTTTTCATGCCTCCCTATACTTTATCTATATTCTTTTCACCGAACAGGCCTGTAGGCTTAACTATTAATATGATGATAAGCAGTGCGAAGGTGAACGCATCCGAAAAGGTTGTCCAGCCCAGACCTTTGATGATGTTTTCGCAAAGTCCAATAATGAACGCTCCTATTACCGCGCCAGGAATTGAGCCTATTCCGCCGAATACCGCTGCTACAAAGGCTTTAAGACCCGGCATTGCTCCTGCAGTAGGCATAACTCCGGTGTAGTTTGTAAAATACAGAACAGAACCTATAGCAGCCAGGAACGAACCTATAATAAAGGTGATGCTGATTACACTGTCTATCTTTATTCCCATGAGAGTTGATGTCTCGAAATCTCTTGATACCGCTCTCATTGCCATTCCCATCTTCGTGTATTTTATGAGAAGGCTCAGAATTACAAGCAGCACAATAGTAAGAATAGGTGTAACAACTGTAACCATTTTTGTTGTTGCTCCGAAAACTTTTATAGTTTCGGAAATCCACGGAATATTCGGATATGTCTTTGTCAGACCGCCTGTAATATATAAGGCCGCGTTCTGAAGAAGATAGCTGACACCGATTGCCGAAATCATAACCGACATACGGGGAGCAGAACGGAGAGGTTTATATGCAACACGCTCTATTGCAAACCCGAGAATTACCGTAAATACTATTACAAAAGGAATCGCCGCATACAACGGCATCCATGTCACTGCATATACTCCCATGAGCCCCGCAATCATGAACATATCTCCGTGGGCAAAGTTGATGAGCCTCAGGATACCGTATACCATTGTATAGCCTATAGCTATGAGTGCATACTGACCTCCTACCGAGATACCGGCGAGTATATACGGCAGATTGTCTCTAAGAAAATCCATAAACAATTACCTCCAAAAAAATTTCCATTGCAAGAGCCGACCTCCGAAAACGCCGTGCTCTTATTTCTCGGCTTCCCGCCCTTACAATGGGGAGTGCCAATAAAACAGAATAACACGGGGACATAAATTGTCCCCGCGTATGTAAATATTAAGTAAATTAGTGCAGTTTCACACTATATGCCCTGTGCTCCTTTTAATTCCCATGCACCTGCTTCGGAGTTGAAATACTTAACGTATGCAACGTCTCTGTTTGCATCTCCGATTTCGTTGAATGAGATTGCTCCGGATACGCCTTCGTATGTTACGCCCGGAAGAGCTGCCATGATGTCGGCAGGATCTATAGAACCTGCAGCCTTCATTGCTTCGAGAGCTGTGAAGTATGCATCATAACCCATAGCTGTTACAGCAGCAAGGTCTGTATTTCCGTTGTTGTTAGCAAGATTTACAGAATCTGATTCAATCCAAGCCTTGATACCTGCGTCGAATTCAGGATCTCCACCTTCCTGATAGAAGGTTGTTACATATATATCGATATCTTTGCCTGTTGCTGCGCCTGTGATAACGTTGCTGTCCCATGTATCACTTGCAAGGATAGGCATTGTCATGCCCTGTGCAGCAGCCTGGTCTATGATAAGAGCAGCAGCTTCGATTGATACCGGAGCAAAGAATACGTCTGCGTTTGCTTTAATAGCATTTGCTACGTATGAAGCAAAGTCGCTGTTTCCTTCCGGGAATGTTTCATAAACAACTTTTCCGCCTAAGCCTTCGAAAGCTTTCTGGAAGTAGTTGCAGAGACCTACAGAGTAGTCATCTCCTAATTTAGCAATACAGTAAGCTGTTTTTGCCTGGAATACATCATTTGCAAAGTTAGCAAGTACTGTACCCTGGAACGGATCCAGGAAGCAGATTCTGAAATAGTGGTCATTTCCTTCTGTAACCTGTGGATTTGTGCAGGTTACGCCGATTGCAGGGATTCCTGCGCTTCCGAAAATGTCAGATGCAGCAATGGATACGCCTGAACCGTATGAACCGAGAACTACAGATACGCCTGCGCTTACCAGTGACTGTGCAGCTGTAGGGCCTTTATCTGTTGAAGATTCGTTATCAACGATTTCCAGTTTAACATCATATGTTGTTCCGCCGATTTCAACTGTCGGGCATACGCTGTTTGCATACTGGATACCTAATGTTTCCTGTTTTCCGCCTGCGCCGTTGTCACCGGAAGCCGGTTCGAATACGCCGATTTTTACTACAGGATTTCCGCTTTCACTGCTTTCAGCATCTCCGCCGCTGCCGCCGCATCCGGCCATAAATGCTGTCATTGCCAGTACAAGCACCATTAAAATCGATAATTTTTTCAATTGTTTGTCCCCCTTGTCTTAAAATTCTCGAATATTCGAGTGTTTTTGTGTGTTAAACAATCGGATATATTATATCAAAATATCAAGAAAAGTAAAGACTATGCTGTAAATAATTAGAATTATCCCAGGTTAAGCTTGTGCCTCTTTATCTTTCTTGTAGAGGTTTTTTCGAACTCCTCTTCTCTCAGATGAAACTGCCTGATTCTCTTATATGAAGTCGTGGATTTATTCACACCCTCAACAACATCTTTAATCTTTGCATGGATTTCCTCATCCGACAGCCCCTTAAGATTATCCTTTTCAATGACAATCTCTGCATTTATATACAGCTCGCCGCTGTCCGGATCATCCCTGCCCCAGACTACGGATTCTTTAATATAATCGCTTTTGTTCAGCAGATATTCCAGTTCCTCAGGAAAGATATTCTTTCCGTTCTTTGTTACGATAACATTTTTCTTTCGGCCGGTAACATGCAGATAACCCTCATCATCCATGTAGCCGTAATCTCCTGTCGCGAACCATCCGCCCTCAAGAATAACATTTGCCGTTTCTTCCGGATCTTCAAAGTATCCCAGCATTCTTGATTCTGTAAGTGCTGTTATTTCCCCTATACCGTCGCTGTCCGGATTATCTATTCTAACCTGTGTTCCGGGCATAGGCGGTCCTACCGTCCCGGTTTTCTGGCAGTAATCCGCATTTACCGCAATTATAGGAGATGTTTCCGTAAGACCGTAGCCTTCGAACATATTTACACCCAGCGCTCTGAAATCACTTATTACCTCCGGATCCATCGGCGCTCCGCCTACTATGAACACCCGGATATCTGTTCCTATCAGGTCATATATTTCCCTGAACAGCTTTCTCGATCTGTCCATTCCGATTTTCTGGAGGAAACGGTTGATTTTCATTCCTTTTCTGAGCTTGTCTTCACTGCCCTTAAGGCGTGCGGTTGTAAATATCTTCTTGTGGAAAGTTTCAAACACAAGAGGTACCCCCAGCATTATGGAGATTCTGTCTTCTTTAAGGTTTTTCTGAATATATTTCAGACCGTCGCAGAAGACCATTGTAGCTCCCATTGTTATACACGGGACTATCTCACATGTGAATTCAAAGGTATGATGTACAGGCATTACTGACAGGGCTCTGTCAGTCCTTCTGACGTGCATACGCTTAAGCATGTTTTCTACATTTGAAGTAATATTCCTGTGGGTAAGCATTACACCTTTTGATTTCCCCGTGGTTCCCGAAGTAAAATAGATACCCATCAGAGCGTCCTTGTCGATTTCGGCGTCAATGTACTCCGTGAATCCCTCTTCTAAATATTTTCTGCCTTCTTCAATAAGACTGCTTATGGACAGATTTCTCCACTGATTTGAATCGCCGTCCATATCTATAAGATACTCAACAAAATCAAGATTTTCCAGAGCCGCATCCACGGTCTTCTTCTGCTTTTTCGAATATACCAGTGCAGAAGCTTTTGCTCTTGTCAGAAGATTTACCAGTTCTCCCGGAGGAAGCTCTCTGTCCAGGGGGATTATCACTCCCACTCCGCAGGCTACTGCATAATATGTCAGAACCCAGTCATACCTGTTTTCGCTCATTACGGCAATCTTCTTGCCTTTCAGTCCTCTTTTTATAAGGGCTGTACCCAGAGCATTTACATCTTCATAAAGCTGATTATATGTGATTTTCCTTCTATCTGTCTCTCCCGGAAAATGGCGGTCTTCATACGCAACAGCATCTCCGTAGTTTTCTTTTCCGTAGATAATAATGTCCCTGATATCCGGAAGATATCTGATAGCATGTGGTTTTTCCGTAAACTTACCCAAATCTGTTCTCCTTTCACATTATGATGTTAGTATTATACCTTTGACCCGGCAGGAAATCAACAAAGGCAGCAGCCTCATTTTTATGTAAATCCATTGACAAAACTTATCAATATATAGATAATTCTTTAATGAGTGTAAAAACAGAAGGAGAATAATCATGAGCAAAAAAAATTTCGCGTCTTCATTAATTCTGCTGCTTACCGCAGCCATCTGGGGCTTTGCATTTGTAGCCCAGAAAACAGGTATGGATCACGTGGGTCCCTTTACTTTTAACGCATTCAGGTTCTCAATAGGCGCATGCTGCGTCCTTGCTTTTTCAATAATAATGGATAAAAGAAAACTTCTTTCGGGAACTCCGGCGGAGCATCCGTATTTTGTCAATAAAAAGCCCGATAAACAGCTTTTTACGGCGGGTATTCTCTGCGGTCTGTGTCTTTTCACGGGGTCCTCTCTGCAGCAGGTTGCTCTTCAGTTTACAACAGTCAGCAAGTGCTCGTTCATTACAGCAATGTATATGGTTATGGTGCCTATTATTTCTGTGCTTCTCAGGAAGAAGATTTCTGCAAATTCATGGATAGGAGTAATTTTATCCGCAACGGGCTTCTATTTCCTCTGCCTCCTTCCGGGAGAGCTCAGCATGAACCTGGGAGACTTGCTCACCCTTCTCGGCTCTCTGTTCTGGGCGGTGCAGATTATGGTAATAGATCACTACGTAAGCAAAACAGACGGAGTAAAAATGGCAGCCCTTCAGTTCATAATAACTGCCATCCTCAGCATCATTTTCTCTCTCGTTCTGGAAAGTTTTACTTTATCCGATATTCTGTCTGCTGCGGTTCCTATACTTTACGGGGGTTTCCTTTCGGTGGGAGTTGCCTTCACCCTGCAGATTGTCGGTCAGAAAAATACTCCTCCGACCCTGGCTTCACTTATTCTCAGTCTGGAATCAGTGTTTGCCGTAGTGGGCGGCGCATGGATTCTCGGCGAATCCCTTACAAGCAGAGAAACTCTGGGCTGTATACTAATTTTTGCCGGTGTTCTTGCAGCTCAGATTCCAGTGCAGACTTTTCTGAGAAAAAGGCAAAAATAATATTATTGTAATCAATGCCTATAAGACTTATATGGTATAATTTATTAAAAAATACAGGAGGCTACATATTCAATATGAAAAAATTCAGGGAAGAATTCAAAGAATTTGCATTTAAAGGCAATGTTGTAGACATGGCTGTCGGTGTTGTTATAGGCGGAGCTTTCGGAAAAATCGTTACTTCCATAGTAAACGACCTTATTATGCCTATTATAGGTTTTATCACATCAGGAGTAAACTTCTCAGATCTCAAATACGTAATAAGTCCTGCAGTAATGGACGGCGATACAGTAATTCAGGCAGAGAATGCCATAGCTTACGGCGCATTCATTCAAAACGTTCTGGACTTCTTCATAATCGCCATGAGTATTTTCATTGTGATTAAACTGATGACAAAAGCAAGAAGAAAAGCAGAAGAAGAACCGGCTCCGGAACCTGAACCTGAAGAACCTCCACAGGATATTCAGCTGCTCACAGAAATCAGAGACCTTCTTAAGAAATAAGTTGATATTCAAGACGCTTAAAATATTCCGGTCTCAATTTGTTCAATACGTTTTATGAAGATTTTAAAAGGGTATGACGGTTACTGAGTCATACCCTTTTCATTATCATTCTGTTAATTCGCCGTCTCAAATATATTCAGGTTCTCCGCGCGCAGATGTTTATATTCCGCGTTTTCACAGAACATTTCATAAACCCAGATATTTTCCGTACCGAAATATTTTTCAGTAACGGGTCTGAGACTGTCATATGACAGCATCAAAGATGTTCCGTCCACGGCAAAGCCGTTTATCTTTTCCCATGCTTCCTCAAAATACGAGCGCATGATTTTTTCATCCTTTTCAATCTCCTCGCCGTAGTCCCCGTCTATATAAATTCTGTAATTCTCCATAAAGGCATCAATCATAATTTCTTTAATATCACTGTCTTTAACAAAGATGTCCGAAAGTTCAAGCGGTTTCTCTTCCTCTCCCCTGAAGCAGTAGTACCTGCTTCGGTTCTCCGTGTATGCTGCCTCGTCCCCGACATATATATCAGCATAGAAACCTGTAATAATATTTGTGAACTGACCATATCTGTTTGTATTAACATAATATGATGCATATCCCGGAACATTGTCCATGCTGTACTCAGCAGCCAGTCTCTCCGACTCCGATTTATATTTGTCTGTGATATCCCGGTCTGTTTTCAGAAGGCTCTCTGTTAGTTTAAAAGCAGGTTCAGACATATCCCTGTAATACAGTCCGCGAATATCCGCCGAGGCCCCGCTGTCCCCAACAGGAAAAGATTCATATACATCAACTGCCTCGTTTACATCGAAGGGACGTTCAATCAGGCGGAAACTAATATTTTCGTCCTCATATATGCATTTCTTTTCGTCATAAAATCTATACGGCAGAGCACTGTTTTCGTTCATTTTTACAGTAAATGTTACAGGGGACCAGTTCTCACAGTATACCTCCGGGTTGTTGTAATCGAATATCAGCTGAATATTGCCGTCATACTCACTTATTAAAAATTTCTGTCCGGCATCGATGCCTTTAAACGGTGCAGTAAGCTTCAGATTCGAATCCCCTTCGCTGTACCACAGCTCCGCATCTGCTCCGGAAAAGCTTTCCATTTCAACATACCGGTTAATATAATCCCTGTAGTCCACTCCATCCGCAAAAACCTCTTCAAGGGAGATTTCATTTCCTGTGTTTAAATCGATATTCAAAGTCTCCTCTTCCGAGAGGTATAATTCTCTGCCCTCTTCACGATTAAAAGAGCAGGATCTGTACAGACAGAGAGACAGTATATTGTTGATATTGGCGGAAAGACTTACCGAAACATAACAGGACTGAGGTTCTTCCCCTTCATTAACCATCTGTTTTATGCCTCTGTATGGAGGAAGCTCTTTCTTTTCCTTTAGCTCCGTATATTTTGCGTAAATCTTCTCGTTAATGCTCTTTTCTATGTCCTTATCTTTAAGACCGGAAATTTCTAAATACTCTCCGCTGCCGTTTTTCAGTTCCTCATCGAGATATTCAACATTAATATTGTTTTCGACAAAGTATCCCGCTTGTGATTCCGTATTATCCTTGCCGGCGCTGCCGTTTCCGTTTCCTCCGCAGCCCGAAACCGCCAAAGCCAGAACAAACACCAGAACCGGCACTAAAATTTTTCTACTGTAACGCAGCATTTCTAACATAACCGTTTTCCTCTCCGAGTTTCTGGCCTTCCTCGCTTGTTATCCATTCGATTATTTTTCTCAGGATACTGTCCTCGGGCTCATCTGCTCTTATAATAACATGCGACTGATTGATCAGCGGATAAGTTCCGTCTGCAATAGTCTCGTCGCTGGGAATCACGCCTTCGATTCCGATAAGCTTTATCTGATCCGTGTAATGCATATTCGCTACATAGTAATAATATGAATAGCCTATAGCTCCTACTCCGTTGTCATAATCCGCAACCGCGTCAATTATTCCTGCCATGTCTCCTATTTTCTTTTCTGTGGGTGCAGGCATTATTTCATCCTTCGAAATAATAAATCTGTATATTCCTGTCTGGCTTCCCGAACCTTCCGATCTCTGATAAGCCGTGATTTCCTGGTCGTTTCCGCCGACTTCTTTCCAGTTTGTAATTTTTCCCGAATAAATATTATGCAGTTCATCTACTGTGAGGCTGTCTACAGGGTTGTCTTTATTTACAAAGAACACAAATCCTCCGTTCAGAAACGGCGTACACTCGAATTTTACACCTGCAGCCTCTGCCTGAGCAGTCTGATCTTCTGACGGAAGCGAGCAGAATATCATATCCGCATCTTTATTTATCAGGTTAGTGTAAGCTCCGTCCGTTGTACTGCACAGAACATGCTGCCTCGCCTCTTCTACTGGAATATCCAAAAGCTTCGCAGCCATAGCTTCATAGTACGGTGCAAGAGCGGTTGCTCCGTCAATTACAGGCCATTCCTCAAGGCTGATTTTCAGACTTGCCCCCGTATCTCCCCCGGCCGGTTCCTGCTCAGGTTTGTCTCCTCCGCAGGCACTCATCATAAACACTGTCAGACATAAAGCCGCTGCCGCAATTAATTTCTTTCTCATGTTTCCCCCTCCGTTTTCGTTAATCATTCAAGTAAATTTTTCAAATATAATATAACTCTATATGCAAATTATTTATATATCAAGGCTCAGAATAATTTTTAACAAAAATTAATAATTGAGAGGCAGTGTTTGTGCCTCTCAATCAGGATCAACGTCTGTTAAGCCGGGATAACCGGATCTTTGTTTATTTTCTTAGCTCTCTGCCAGATAAATACTCCGCCTATTATTGCTATACCAACGATGTCTGTTACTGTTCCCGGAATAATCATGAGAAGTCCGCCTGCAATCAGAGGAATTCTTATAAATATCGGCAGCAGTGTTCTCATAAAACCTTCCATACCGGTTGCTATACCGTACATTCCGAGGAAAGCTGTTATTGTAATCTGAATTACAGTAAGCGGTGAATCGGCACCGACTATAAGCATCTGAGGATTGAAAGCGAATACATACGGTACCAGGAATGCGGTTATAGCTATTCTGGTAGCGGTAATTCCTGTCTTTAACGGTTCGGATTTAGCAATAGCCGAGCCCGCATAAGCCGCAAGAGCTACAGGCGGTGTAATATCCGCAACAATACCGAAATAGAATACAAACATATGCGCCGCAAGCACAGGCACTCCAAGCTGTACTACTATAGGAGCAGTGATTGTAGCCATGATTACATAGTTAGCAGTTGTAGGAACTCCCATTCCCAGGATAATGCAGGCAATCATAGTGAAGAACAGTGCTATAATAGGAATTCCGCCTGAAAGAGTAAGAAGCCCTCCGGCAAGTTTAAGTCCTATACCTGTAAGAGTTACAACGCCTACTATCATTCCGGCAACCGAGCAGGCAGCCGCAACACCAAGAGTATTCTTTGCGCCGGTTTCAAGGGCATCAAGAACTCCCTTGAAAGAAATTCTTGTTTCCGATCTGAATAAGCTTACTATAATGCTGACAGCAATAGCATACAAAGCAGATCTTGAAGCAGTTGAACCGGTCATCATGCATACTACCAGAACAACCAGAGGTAAAAGAAGATATCCTTTTGTAATCATAAGCCTTCCGAACTTAGGCAGATCTTCTTTTTTCAGACCTTTAAGTCCAAGTTTCTTTGCTTCAAAATGAACCATCAGGAATATTCCCGTGAAATATAAGAACGCAGGAACAATTGCCGCAATGATAATATCCTTATATGCGATACCGGTGATTTCAGCCATCAGGAATGCGGCCGCTCCCATTATAGGAGGCATTATCTGTCCGCCTGTTGATGCTGCAGCTTCTACAGCGGCAGCAAATTCCGGTCTGTATCCGGTCTTCTTCATCATCGGAATAGTGAAGCTTCCGGAGCCTACTGTGTTGGCAACCGAGCTTCCGGAAATCATTCCCTGAAGGGCACTGGAAATAATGGCTACCTTTGCAGGACCGCCCGTAGCCGAACCGGCAATGGAGTTTGCCACGTCAATAAAGAATTTTCCCACTCCGGTCTTCTCAAGAAATGCGGCAAACATGATGAACAGTACGATAAATGTGGAGCATACTCCCAAAGGCGTACCGATAACACCTTCTGTTGTAAAGAACAGATGCGCAACTATTCTCTTTATCGAAAAACCCGAATAGAATGCATATGCTATGAAAGCAGCAACCACTACCAGGATAGGAATACCTACCGCTCTTCGGCAGCCCTCAGCCAGTATCAGTATACCTACTATACCTATAATAACATCGGTCTGGGTATTCATTCCGGCTCTCGCCACAATAGCATTAAAATTGAAAACATAATAGAAGAAACAAGCTCCTCCGGCGATTCCTAATACAAAGTCATACCAGGGAACATGATTCACTTTGACATTTGCCTGTTTCTTTTTTGCCGGGAACAGCATGAATATCATGAATACAATCATTCCTACGAAAGTAGCTCTTCTAACCTGTTCCGGAAGAGTACTGAAAGCATTCATCCATATGCAGAACAGCGCAAAAGCTACCAGCATATATCTTACGATAATTTTCGGAACGCCGGCGAAATGTCTTGTATTTGATTCCCTGTCAAATTCTTTTAAGACAGCTTCTACATCGACTTCTTCCTCAATAGCCCCATGAATGTTCTCGTTTGATTGTTTCAAAAGAATTTCATCCTCGGAAAAAATTTCTTTATCCTTTAATTCATCAGACACTGTCAACCCTCCTCTTTCTTAAATTTTTTACTGTATCTCGAACCTCACCACACTGTTCTTCCCGCAAAGTTCTCTGAGACTTATCTTTTTGTCTTCGATTCGAAGAACATGATCAGATATAGTTCCGACAATATATGATAATCCGGACATTTCCCGATTTATATTCGCAATAATCATTTTTCCGTCATCTGTGTATTCCAGAGTCTGGCCGTCCTCTATCTCAGTAGCTACTCCCGCACCAAAAGATGAGTAGATACATTTCATTAATATTATTTTTCCGCTTTTAATTTCGTATATCTCATATACTTCGCTTTTATTCACCGAGTGAATAAAAGAAACCCCGAACTCCATTCCTTCATACGCGTCAAATTCCGCATACACATCTCCGGTATTTCCGTCTGACAAAATCAGCTTGTCATCTTCATCACTTTCGGCGATAAAGATTAGCAGAGCCGCAACAACACAAATTGCTATTGCGGCTACCGCTGTAATTAACATTTTTACAGGCTTTTTTTCAGCCATAATATTTTGTTTATTATTATAAGAAAACTATCTTATAATACTCCGATTTCCTTGAAGTACTTTTCTGCACCCGGGTGGAATGGAACTGAAATACCTTCAACTGCATAAGTTGTATCTAATTCAGCACCCTTAGCATGTCCTGCTGTGATAGCGTCCTTGCTTTCAAAGAGAGCTTTTGTCATATTGTAAACGAGATCTTCGCTGAGACCGTCTCTTACGATGAATGTTGCTTTTACAGCTACTGTTGTAACATCTTCTGCCTGTCCTGAATATGTGTTGGCAGGAATTACATATGATGTATAGAACGGATATGCTTCCATGAGCTTGTCTGCTTCAGCGCCTGCAATTTCGATAACCTTAATGCCCTTTGTTGTTGAAAGTTCCATAACAGCTGTTGTAGGAGCACCTGCTGTGCAGAAGAATGCATCGATCTTTCCGTCTTTTACAGCATCGGCAGAATCTCCGAATCCGAGGTTCTGAACTGTGATATCATCTGTTGTGAGTCCGTAAGCTTCGAGTATCTGTCTTGCGTTGAATTCTACTCCGGAACCTGCGTCACCGATAGAAACTCTTTTGCCTGCCAGATCAGCAACTGAATTTATTCCTGAATCTGCAGATACAACTAACTGACATACTTCAGCATAGCATGCTGCCATTGATGAGAATCCTTTTACAGCTTCGCCGTCGAAAAGGTTTGTTCCGTTGTAAGCATAGTCCATAACGTCGTTCTGAACGATAGCCATATCAACTTCTTCACCTGCTACGAGACGAATGTTTGCGAGAGAAGCGCCTGTTGACTGAACGTCAAATGAAAGGCCTTCAACCGCATTTGAAAGTTCTGTTCCTACTACGCCGCCGAATGCATAGTATGTACCTGATGTGCCGCCTGTTGCCATTCTGATTTTTGAGCTCTGAGTGTCAGCGCCGCCATCATCGGATCCGCCGCATGCTGTCATCATAAACATTGACAGTACGAGGATTCCAGCCAGTAATAAGCTGATTTTTTTCTTCATGATTGTTTCCTCCAATTTCACAAATCTGTAACCTTTTGTACAAAGATATATCAATAATTATATAGCTTTCACGCCGCTTTGTAAACGTTTTGTTTTAAAGCATCAAAAATATTTTTTGTTTTTTCTGTTTTAAAAAAAACCTTTGACCCTGAAATCCCTTTCACCGAAAAAATTTATACCTTATTAATGACTTTGCGGGTATAATGGAAAAGTAAGGAGAAGAGCCAAATGACCACTGTAATCAAAGATTTTTTAAAAGCACTATCCCTGTTTTCTCTGGTGACGATTCTGGCTTACATGCTCAAATCCATCGGAGAAGCCATAGACATCATTGTGGTAATGTACGTACTGGTCGTTCTTATAATCTCGAGAATCACCAACGGATACTTCTGGGGAATCGCCGCTTCAGTATCAGCGGTTCTGTTCACAAACTTCATATTTACGGCGCCTTATTTCAAAATAAACTTCACCCTTTCGGGTTATCCTATCACTTTTGCAGTAATGCTTGTCACCTCCATAATGACAAGCACCCTGACTTCAAGCTACAAAAAACAGAAAGAAGCCGCCGAATCCATGGCGATGCAGCTGCAAAAGTCATATGCCGAGCAAAGAATCATCGAACGCAAGGCCGAAAAAGAAAAGATGAAAAACAATCTGCTGCGGGCAATCTCTCACGATCTCAGAACCCCGCTTACGGGAATAAAAGGAGCCTCCTCCGCCCTGCTGGAAGGGGGAGAAAAGCTGTCGGAAGAGACAAAGATCAAGCTTCTCACCGACATCGGAAACGAGGCTCAATGGCTTATTAGGATGGTGGAGAATCTTCTGTCCGTTACCCATATCAGCGAGGATACCATGAAAGTAAATAAAACTCCCGAGGTTGCGGAAGAGATAATAGCCAACGCGGTATCCCACTTCAGCGCTGCGGGTCTTTCCCAGAAAATCTCGGTAAATGTTCCTCATGAGCTTTTAATAGTTCCTATGGATGCTATGCTCATCGAGCAGGTGCTTCTCAACCTTCTGGACAATGCTGCCAAGCATTCCGGCAGCACGGAGGTTAATATAAACCTTTATCCGGATGCCGACAATGCGGTATTTCAGGTAAAGGACAACGGCAAAGGAATTTCAGAAGATGATTTGGAGTATCTTTTTGAATACGGGGAATCAAAGGATAAGAACCTGTCTCCGGATTCCCGCAGAGGCTTCGGAATAGGACTTCCTACCTGCCGCACAATAATACTTGCTCATTCAGGGGAAATATGGGTTGAAAGCGAATTGGGAAAAGGTACTTTGTTCAGTTTTTCACTTCCTATGGAGAATTTACCGGCAGAAAGAACTGATGAAGATATGTTTGAAGGAGATGCAGATTATGAGCAATAACAAAACTACTGTCATGATAATAGAAGATGAAAATGCCATAAGAAATTTTATCACCACTATTCTGAATACAAACGGATATAAAACAATAAACGCAAAAAACGGGAAAGAGGCTCTGTCTCTAATAGGATCCTATGTACCTGACGTTATTCTCCTGGATCTGGGACTTCCGGATATGGACGGTCTTGATGTTCTGAAGTCAGTAAGGGAAACCTCATCTACTCCCGTAATAGTAATTTCCGCCAGAACTACCGAAGGCGAAAAAGTAAAAGCTCTTGATATGGGCGCTGACGATTACATAACCAAACCTTTCGGTTCCTCCGAGCTGATGGCAAGAATAAGAACCGCCCTCAGACACAGCCATAAGGTTCTCACAAAGGATCTCGGCGGGCAGGAAATTTTCACGACAGGCGGTCTTTCAATAGATTTCAGTGCAAGACAGATAACCGTCGAGGGAAAGGAAGTGCATCTGACTCAGATTGAATTCCGTCTCCTGGCTCTGCTGGCAAAATATGTAGGAAGAGTACTCACCTACGAATTCATTATTAACAACATCTGGAACATGCAGTCAGATAAAAACAGCCAGCAGCTTCTTCGGGTAAACATGGCAAATATACGGCGAAAAATCGAAGGCAATCCCGGTATTCCCAAATACGTTCTCACAGAAGTGGGTGTGGGCTACCGTCTGGCGGATCTGGATTCGTAGTCTGATAAGTTCAAAGATACATAAAAAACTCTCAAACTTCAGTTTGAGAGTTTTTTATGGAGCGGAAGACGAGATTCGAACTCGCGACCCTCGCCTTGGCAAGGCGATGCTCTACCCCTGAGCCACTTCCGCATATGCTGTTGTCTTCGTGCCTGTTTAATATAGCACATTCCTGCCGGCTTTTCAAGACCCTGTTAAGGAAAAATATTTCAGTTCGTCATCTTTATTTTTTCCGGCAGAAAAGAATTTATTAAGGCACACAGAGGCTGAGGTTTTTCAGGTTCAGCCCCTGCCGAAGCCGTAATTATTTATTATATACTATTTATCTTCTTCCTTACCCGGCACAGAAAAATTCAGCAGCTCTTTCAGACCTATATGAGCCTGATAGAAACTTTCCATTTTCTCGGATATCATGTTCCAGTAATCCGCTGACTCCTTTTTTGCATCCGAAATCATTTCCTCGCATTTTTTTCGCGTATCGCTTTCGAGAATTCTGCACTTGACCGCAGTCTCTTCCAGGAGTCTTACGGATTTTTCCCGGCTTTCACTTTCTCTCTGAGCGCAGATTTTTTCCTGTCTCCCGCTAAGGTCACGAATATTTTCAAGATACTGCTCCGCAGCATTCTGAACGGCCTCAAATACTCCGTTTATCTTCATCGATGCTTCCGCAATCGATCCTGCCTCATCTATTGCAAGTATCCGGTCATTGAGTCTTTCTTCTGCCTCTCTGAGTTTTTCCTTAAGCTCCTCGTTCTCCTTTTCCTTTTCCGCAAGTCTGGCAGCCAGTTCGCCCCGGCTAAGTTTTTTCAATTCCATTTCAGATATCATATTTTCCCCCTATATAAAAATATTCTGCGTTAATTCAACTGTTATTTCACGTCTGCCGGACTACACGTCCCGGTCATATTCCCGATGGCCATATGTAATAAACCGCAAGGGCGCCGATAACCAGAACTGCCGCCGCAAGGGCTATTCCGATTAAACTTTTCCACGGACTGTGCTTTTCTTCTTTTTCTCTGTATTTTTCATTCACCAGCGGAGATGCGTACACCACTCCCAGACCTTCGTTCTCATTCGGCATAATTATCTCGTCTGCCTCTACAGAAATAACAGCTTCGGTCTGCTCTTCAGATTCATCCGGCGCCGCCTCCGGGCACAGCTTCTTTATCTTAGGCTCTGCATATGAAGGATAGTCCCCGCAGGTAACGGCCGCCTCTCCGAACAGAAAAGCTTCAAGCCCGTCTGATCCTACTTCCGATATTCTCTTCAATATGCTTTTCTGAATATTAAGTATTTCTTCAAAATCAGCCTGTTCTTTGCCAGCCCCTTCAGTTTCTGCTTTTACCACTGCTTCTGCGGTTTCTTCTGAAACGCAGTTCTGACATGCTCCACTGTCCGGTACTGTTTCATACGAAGCTGCGGATTCCTCTCCGATCCTCCCTGACTTTTCATCATAACTACAGTTTTTTTCCCGGCTTTCCGGACGGGACTGATCAATATCGAAGTCTTCCTTTTCTTCCGTTCCTCTCAGAGCGGCTTCAAGTTCTGCAGGATTTATTCCCCGGCTTCTTCTCCCTACCAGTTTTTCATATCTGGCTTCTATCTCGATATGCCTGTTTCTGGTATGGGCACATTCTTTCAGAATTTTTCTTCTGTCGTTTTCTTCATATTTATTTTTATCCAAAGGATAGCTTTCCATGCAAAGTACCTCTAATCCCTGATTCTCGAATTAATTTCAGCTTCAAGCTGTTCCTTCTGCTTTTTCAGACCTCTGAGAATCTTGTCCAGATCCTCGACCTGCTCCCTGACAGGGTCTCCCGAAAGGAGATTCTCTCCCGGGGCTGTCTCAGCAGAAGAGGCTTCTGAGTCGTCGTCTTTCACCGCTTCATCGGTCTGCTCCTGTTTCGGTTCCGGCAGCGCTTCTACCCCCTGCGGAAGAGCGGAAATCTGTTCTCTGAGCGCAAACATCGCCTCGTTTGTGAGCCTGATTTCTTCCAGCAGCCGCTCCGTGCTGATTTTTACGCTTCCCATTTCCTCTTCCACATCGTCTATTCTTCCGCCGATCTCATTTACAGCATCTATTATTTTATCTGTTTTCCAGTACCACAGTCTGGTGCTTCTCAAAAGGAGTCCTATGATTAAAGCCACCGCAACTATTATAAGCACAGTTGCCGCAATTTTAATTTCCGGCGTTTCATTCAAAAAAACGAGTATTTTATTCATCATAAACAATCTCCTTTCTCATAAATTATATCTTAGAGCATTATACTTCGCAAACACTTCTTTTTTTTGTCACATTTTCTCCATAAATTGCAGGTATTCTATATACATCAAAAGGGAATAAAGATAAATAAGCCAAATTACTGAAAGGACGTGGGGTAATTGAAAAGCAATTATGACTATGCTAAAGAAAGCAGAATCCACAACATTTACGGAACCGGCTCAACACAGGTAAACCGTCCCCCTAACAAAATAAAAAAGCTTCTTGCTGCGATAGGATTTGTCATACTGGTATCCTTGATTTCAATCGCAAGCTGTGCAGCATACCTGGCTGCAACAGGACATCTTAACACCGCAGATAATTCCGGTTATAAAGTAAATCAGGTAAGTTCTTCTGGAGTTACTTCAGTATCTTCATCAGGAAACGGAGTTCTTTCCACACCTGATATTATTCAGAAAGTCCTTCCTTCCGTTGTGGGAATCACAACAGCAACTGCATCAGGCGCCGGAAGCGGTTCGGGAATAGTATTTTCCGAGGACGGTTACATTGTAACCAACCAGCATGTTATTAAAGATGCCATTTCAATTACCGCCACACTGTCAGACGGCACCGAGCACGAGGCTGCCCTTGTAGGCCAGGACGAAAGAACCGATCTTGCTGTTATCAAGATAAACGCCAATAACCTGACAGCTGCAGAAATCGGAAACTCCGACGAGCTTGTTCAAGGTGAAACCGTTCTCGTTATCGGGAACCCTCTCGGCGAAACCCTTTCGGGATCAACAACACAGGGTATTGTGTCAGCGCTGGGTCGGGAAATAGAGGTTGAAGGAAGAATAATGCACTATCTTCAGACAGATGCTGCAGTTAATCCAGGAAATTCCGGCGGACCACTTGTAAATGCGGCAGGACTTGTCGTAGGCGTAACCTCCGCAAAGATCAGTTCTTCTTATACTGAAGGTCTGGGATTTGCAATACCGATTAATGAAGCAGTTCCTGTAATTGAGGAGCTTATCAATAACGGCTATGTAACAGGCCGCCCGATTATAGGAATATCCGGAGAAAACGTATCTGCACAGGTTTCAGCTATCTACAAAATTCCGGAGGGCGTATATGTCAGATATATAGATCCCGATTCCGGAGCATATAAAGCAGGAATACAGCCGGGAGACGTAATAACCGCGTTAAACGGCAAAGAAATAAAAACAATTTCCGAATTAAACAACGAGAGAGACAATTTCAGTGCGGGTGACACCGTTACACTTACGGTTTTCCGCAGCGGAAATGTTCGCAATATAGATGTTGTTCTCGGCGAAGCCTCGAACAGCAACTGATAATCGCTTCCTCTTTCTTAAATTAAATATATAAATAAAAAAGGTTTCTTCACTGACGGAGAAACCTTTTTTATTTGTTTATAAAGCCTTCATTTTCAAAATATACTCCGCCTGTAATTTTCAGGCTTTTTACAATGCCCTCTTCAAACACGGTTACTGCTGAGATTATGCCTCCGGGCTGCTTAACCGGCACATTCATACTTGCTTTGTTTCTGCAGGATAAATACACTCCCGCTGCCGCAGTTCCTGTTCCGCAGCCTCTCTCCCAGTAAAGGCTGTCCGTGGATTTCACATATACCAGCGGTGTTATCTCCGACCTTTCCTCTTCCAGAAGTATTAGCCCGACCGCTTCCTCCTCAAACTGTCCTGCCCATTGCTTTATTGCCTTTTCCGCAAAAGATCTGTAATCAGCGGATAAGTCAGCTCTCTCAAAAATTATATGCACTATTCCCGGAAAAAAAACAGCAAATCTGCTGAATCGCCAGCCTTCGTACTCGAGGCTGATTTCCCGGACATCAGAGGGAAGGGGCATATCCACCGTTCCGATGTATTTGCTGTCGTCCCGGCAGACCATGCATTCCACAGGTTCGTCTGCTCCTGATACCTCCAGCAGTATATTACGTGTTTCTCCCGGCTTTATTCCGCTCCTTTCGGCCATAAAAGCTGCCGCAGAAATAGAAGCATTGCCGCAGAATTCTCCTCCCATCATCTGCAGTCTCACAGCAGCTGCGGGGTTTTCCGCAGGTTCCAGAAAACCCACCTGTTCTGCATCCGGATCCTCTCTGAGAAGTTCCGATGCCCGGGCGGCCTGTTCTTTTCTTGGCACAGGAGTCTTTACCAGTATTGTTTTGTTTTCCGTAGGATTTGCTTTTATATACTCTATCTTCATATTATTGTCCTGACAGACTGCCTGAAGGCAGTCTGCCTCTTTCTAAAATCTGCTTAAAAATGCCTTGGTTCGTTCTTCCTTCGGATTGCCTATTACCTCTTCCGGTTTGCCCTGCTCAACAATTACTCCGCCGTCCATAAATATTATGTGGTCAGATACATCTCTGGCAAATGCCATTTCGTGAGTTACTATTACCATAGTCATATGCTCCGCCGCAAGAAGTTTTATTACTTTTAGAATTTCTCCCGTAAGCTCCGGGTCGAGAGCCGAGGTAGGCTCGTCAAAGAACAGGATTTTCGGCTTCATCGCAAGAGCTCTGGCAATCGACACCCTTTGCTGCTGCCCGCCGGAAAGCTGGTAAGGATAAGCATCCGCTTTATCCTCCAGACCCATCTTCTTCAGAAGCTCCATAGCTTCAGCCTTCACTTCATCCTTATCTCTCTTCTGCACAAGAACCGGCGCCTCCATTATATTTTTCAGCACCGAATAGTGGGGAAACAGGTTGAAATTCTGGAATACAAGGCCGAAATTAACTCTCAGCTTTTTTAATTCCTGGTCCGAAGCATATACGGCTTTTCCGTTCCCGTCATCCTTAGACGCATACTGACCGATATAAATCAGGTCCCCTCCGTCCATGGTTTCAAGTAAAGTAGCACATCTGAGGAGAGTGGATTTACCCGAGCCCGAAGGGCCTATTATAGACACAACCTGTCCCTGATCCACCGACAGAGAAATACCCTTCAGCACTTCCAGATCGCCAAACTGTTTTCTGCAGTTGTTTATCTCCAAAATCTTCATTTGTCCGGCCTCCTATCTGTAGTAGTTCATCTTGGCTTCAAATTTTTCCATGATAAATGCCACCAGCAGGTTAAATACATAATAGAAAATGCCGGCAATGACAAATGGCATGAAAGATGTCTGAGCCGCAGATATCTGTTTTGCAATACTGAACACTTCCTGATAAGCAAGCGCAAACGCCAGTGAAGTGTCCTTAACCAGTGTAATAACTTCGTTTGTAACCGCAGGAAGAATATTCTTTGTAACCTGCGGGAGCACTATTCTGAGGAATGTCTGAGCTCTTGTGTATCCAAGAACCTGCGCAGCCTCGTACTGTCCCCGCGGAACAGCTTCTATGCCGCCCCTGTAAATCTCCGCAAAATATGCAGCATAGTTCAAAGAAAAACCTATGATAACCGCAAAAAATCTGTAACCGCTTATGTTTGCTCCCCAAAGATAAAAAGGTGCAAAATATACAACCAGAAGCTGAAGCATCAGAGGAGTTCCTCTGAGAACCGAAATGTACAGTCTTGCAATGTTTCTGATAACCCTGTATTTGGACATTCGTCCGAATGTAATGAGCATGCCCAGAGGCATCGAAAATACCAGTGTAAGTACAAAGATCCCAATGGATCTTATCATACCGGTACTCAGCTGGTCCAGCATTGTCGAAAGAGTCATAAAATGTTTCCCTCCCATAAAATTATAGGCTGCTCTCTAATGAGCAGCCCATAAAACTGATATCATTTATTCTATACTAACCTTTACTCTTATTCCTATATTATTGCAGATTATTCAGTTTCTTCTGCGTCATTAGCTCCGCCTGTTACTTCGCCCTGTGCGAGGCAAACGAAATCTGTCAGTTCATACTTTTCAGCAAGCTCTGCAAATGTTCCGTCAGCAACTAACTTGAGCAGGCCTTCCTGAACCTTGTCTCTTAATTCTGTGTTGCCCTTTTTGAAGCCGATAGCATACTGTTCTGTTGCCACTGTGTCAGCGATAACGAATTTGCCTTCGCCTCTTTCTTCAACCTGGTATTTAGCAACTCCGATGTCTATAATAACCGCATCAATTGATCCTGACTGTAATTCAACAAATGCAGTGTTGTAATCTTTGAACGAAATCAGTTCGCCGAATGTTCCTGCCAGCGCTTCAAGATCTCCGCCCGGCTGAACCAGTGTATCTGCTGATGAAGCAGCCTGAACACCAACGTTTTTGCCTGCCAGATCTTCAGCTGTCTGGATGCCTGAGTCTGCAGCTGTTAAGATAACCTGTGAATTGTCAACATAAGGAATTGTCCATTCATATTCATCTTCTCTTCCTGTGATGGTGAATCCGTTCCAGATACAGTCAATAGCGCCTGAATCAAGTTCCATGTCCTTAGCATTCCAGTCGATTGGAACTGCTTCATATTCCCAGCCGTAGTATTCGCATACTGCCTGAGCCATTTCAAGGTCAAAACCTGTGTAGTTTCCTTCATCGTCCATATATCCGTAAGGCGGATATTCTGCGTCGAAGCCTACTTTAAATGTAACTGTTGATGCATCTCCTGCTGCATCTCCCGAAGCGTCTCCTCCGTCATCCTTTGATCCGCATGCAGTGAACATTGTAAGCATCATTACTGCGGCAAGAGTAAGAGCAAATATTTTTTTCATTTTTACCTCCATTTTTATGAGCCGCGGCTCAATTATTTATCTGTTTAGCATTTTAGTATACTAAAGCAATAAAGTCAAGAAGTTTATAGTTTTTTTAACACTTTTTAATTTTCTTCATATTTTATAACAGAACTCAAATGATTTAAGAGTTTTAACCTATTTTATTGAAAGGATGATAATGATATGAATTTTGCCCTTACAATGGCCTATGTACCTATACAGCCTTTTGAAAATCCTTATGATCTTCCTACCGCACTTTGCCGCGGAACCATATTTCCGTCCCTTGACAAGCCGTTTCTCGGAAGGAGGGTTTAGACCATGGAAAGCAGACATAAGCTTATGAAAAATATTACTCTTTCAAGCTTCGGAATCAATGATATAAACCTGTTTCTGGACACTCATCCCGGGGACAGACAGGCGCTGGAGCTCTATCGCCAGTACAAAAAAATCAGAGATGATGCTGTGGAAATGTACAATGAAAACTACGGACCACTCACTCCCTACGACAGTGCGGACACAGCATGCTGGACCTGGGTTGAAAAACCATGGCCCTGGCAGTATCAGAAATAGGAGGTCATGTTATGTGGATTTATGAAAAACGACTTCAATATCCTGTAAAAATCGCGAGACCGAATCCGGCTCTGGCCAAGGTAATAATAACCCAGCTGGGAGGTCCGGACGGAGAACTGGGGGCGGCAAACAGATATCTTTCCCAGAGATATTCCTCCCCTTACGATGAAGTGACCGCCGTATTAACCGACGTGGGTACAGAAGAAATGGCGCACGGAGAAATTGTGTCCGCAATAGTACACCAGCTCACAAGGAGCATGACCATAGAAGAAATTAAATGCAGCGGATTTGACACCTACTTTGTAGACCACACCGCCGGGGTTTATCCTGTATCCGCCGCGGGGGTTCCCTGGACCGCAGCCTATATCGGTGTAAAAGGAGACATTATTACCGATCTTACAGAAGACCTCGCAGCAGACGGTGCGCCGCTGCATAAACGGAATGAACCGTACAAAACTCAGAACAGCTTCAAACCTGTCCGTACTTTCGTGTTCGATTGAATTACTGCGGCTATTATGATAATATAGCGTAAATCAGCACGAAACGGAGGATTAAATTATGATTGATTTCTCGAACGGAAAAGTAATTAAATTAAGCAAAAGTAAAAAGCCTGCAAACCTTGATACAATCAGACCTCTGCTAATAGCAGGCGAACAGATTGTGGACGAGTATTCCGCATTCAGAGATTTTGTTATTTTTACGAACAAACGGCTTATTGTAGTAAATGTTCAGGGATTGACAGGAGCAAAAAAAGATTTTACATCCCTTCCTTATTCAAAGATCCAGGCATTCAGTGTGGAAACAGCAGGCACCTTCGATCTGGACGCAGAGCTGGAGCTCTACTTCTCCGGACTCGGCAAGGTAAAGCTTGAATTTTCAGGCACATGCGATATTGCCCAGATTGGTCATTTTATAAGCGAACAGATATTATAAAGATCCTCCGGGATCGTTCATATTTCTATAAAATACAAACAGACCCGTCCTGTTTCACGGCAGGACGGGCTGAATTGTTTCGACCTTCTTTAAAAGACTGATTATCAATATTTTACTCTGTTTATTATTATCCCGGATACTGCTCCGATGCAGATTCCGGCAATCGTTCCGGAAATACAGAGAACCGGCAGATAGTATGCGATTTCCTTAGTTCCCAGCAGAATAACCGCCACGGCAATCTGGCCCGCATTGTGGAAAACTCCACCCGCAACACTGACGCCTGTAACGGAAAATTTATCGCTCTTCTTAAGTATAGTCATTACTGTAAGACTCAAAAGAGTTCCTGCCACAGAATATGCCAGACTAAGGGTGTTTCCGAAAAGCACTGAAATAAGCACTACCCTGAGTATGGATACAGTGCATGCCTCTTTTAAAGACATCCTGTACAGAGCAAACATTATCACTATGTTAGGCAGACCCATTTTAATTCCGGGTACAGCGAAGCTCAAAGGCACCAGGGATTCCAGATAGGATAATATCATCGCAAAAGCTGTCAAAACCCCCAGGGCAGCCACGTTTTTTGCTTTCATTATATTACACTCCTCATTTAGACACTCCGTCGGTTTCTGATTTTTCTCCCTGTGTCACGGTCACAACCAGCCTGTGAGGAAGGCAGACGATAGTCTCATCCTCATAGCTTATCCCGCCTCTGTTTACGCATATCTGATCGGGACAGTCCGCATAGCTGATGTACGCCTTTCCGTCCTTTATGGTAAGGGTATTGGTGAAATCGTCCTTTTCTTTTCCCGGGTGTATTTCAATGCTGGTGTCCTCGTCAAGAGGCAGGGTCATTATCTCCTCTCCGTCCACCGTCACCGATACAGTGTTTCCGGGATTACCCGCAAACAGCATAAAAAGTCCCGCAGTTCCCGCCGCAATCAGAAGCAGTATAATTAATAATATGTCGTTTCTTAATTTCTCCTTGTTTTTCATTCGCACATTATATAACAAAAAATATCCGGAGTAAAGCTCCGGATATTTCCTAAACAATTTTTAGCCGATAATACATTTTACAGGACATGATTCTTTACATGTTCCGCAGTTTGTACATTTTGAATAATCGATGGAAGCCAGATTGTCTTTCAAAGTAATTGCTCCTTCAGGGCATTTCTTCATGCACATGCCGCAGCCGATACAGCCGGCTTTGCACTTTTTGCGCACTGCAGCGCCTTTGTCTTTATTGGAGCATGCAATCTTAACGTTGAATTTTTCCGGAACCAGTGCGATTACATTATTCGGACATACCTTTGCACAAGCACCGCAGCCTGTACATACACGTGTATCAACGTGAGCGATTCCGTTTTCTATACAGATGGCATTTTCAGGACAGACAGCAGCACAGTCTCCCAGTCCGAGACATCCGTATGTACACTCGCCGGCGCCGCCGAACATAAGCTTTCCGCCTGCACAGGAATCGATGCCTTTGTATTCCATCTTGTTTCCTGTTGTATTGCAGTCGCCTGTACACTGGATTACTGCGAATTTTTTAACCATTTCTCCGCCGCTTCTGCCGAGGATTTCCCCCATTGCAGCCACTGCAGCAGCTCCGCCCGGAGCACAGAGAGTAAGGTCAAGATCAGGGTCTTCCACGAGAGCGGCAGCATAGCCTTCACATCCGGGGAATCCGCATCCTCCGCAGTTTGCACCCGGCAGACATGCAGTAACTTTAGGAACGCGCTCGTCCACTTCAACCGCCATAACTTTTGATGCCACAGAGAGCATTGCCGCACATAATATACCTATAATGGTAACTACTATTATTGCTATAACAATTACATTCATGTTCTATATCCCCCTTCTTAACCAAAGATATTGTCGATTACACCGGCAAAGCCGAAGAAAGATACAGATAATATAGCAGCCGAGATAAGTGTGATAGGCAGACCTTTAATGCTTGCAGGAGCATTGTTTTCCTCTACACGGCTTCTTACACCGGCAAACAGAACCATAGCAAGAAGGAAGCCGATGCCTGCGCCCAGTGAATTGAATATTGCCTGAATAAATGTATATTCTGAATCTATATTGCTGATACAAACGCCCAGAACGGCACAGTTTGTTGTAATCAGAGGGAGATAAACACCCAGAGAAGCGTGAAGTGCAGGAATATATTTCTTAAGCACTATTTCAACAAGCTGAACCAGGGAAGCAATAACCAGAATGAATACTATTGTCTGCATATATCCCAGTCCGTTAGGATTAAGTACGAAATTCTGTATCGGCCAGGTAACCGCTGTAGCCATAAGCATTACAAAAATAACCGCTGCCGACATGCCCGTAGCCTGGTCAACCTTCTTTGAAACGCCGAGGAACGGACAAATACCCAGGAACTGCTGTAAAACATAGTTGTTTATGAAAACCGTAGTCAGAAGTATAACTATCAATTCTTTCATTATGCTTCAGCCTCCTTTCTTTCTTCATCGCAAGCCGCACAGCCAAGCTTTCCGCAGGCAGCTGCAGAAGGACAGCCCTCGCATCCGAAGTCGGATTTCTTAGGCTTATGCTTACCGAATTTGTTAACCAGAGCTATCAGAACACCGAATACAAAGAATCCGCCCGGAGCCATGGTCATAATTGAAATCGGATTGTCTGCCAGTACAGGAATAGGAATTCCGTACCAGGTTCCGTTTCCGAATATTTCACGAACAGAAGCCATTATAAACAGAGTGAGGGTAAATCCTATGCCCATTCCTATAGCATCAAGAGCCGAATCCACAACGCTGTTTTTATTGGCAAACATCTCGGCACGGCCGAGGATGATGCAGTTTACTACTATCAGCGGCAGGAATATGCCGAGAGCATCGTAAACTGAATATACATAAGCATTAAGCACCATCTGTACGATGGTTACAAAGCTGGCTATTAAAACAATATAGCACGGAATACGTACTTTATCCGGTATCACTTTTCTTAACAGTGAAATAAACACATTGGAGCAGAGCAGTACCGCGGTTGCCGCAGCGCCCATGCCCAGAGCGTTGGAAGCCTGAGTGGTTGTAGCCAGCACAGGGCAGGCTCCGAGAACCAGAACAAGAACCGGATTTTCTTTTATTATTCCGTTTGTCAAAACTTTAAGTTTGTTGTTCATCTCTCCGCCTCCTTACTTCTCAATTGTTTCGTATACTTCAAACGCTGCACGGATACCGTCCAGATAATGGTTTGATGAAATTGTCGCTCCCGAGATACGGTCTATGTTTTCGATTTCCGATGAATCCATTCCCATAAACTGACCTTTGAAGCCGTCTTCCATAATCTTTGATCCCAGTCCGGCAGTTTCCGCATGAGACAGAGTCTTTGAGTCTACAATATTTCCGTCGCCGTCAATACTGCATATGATATTTAATGTGTCTTTTCCGCCGTAACCGTCTTCAGTTACCATAAACACATATCCTGCACCGTTAGTTGCCTCGTAAACCGCTGTAACGGAGCTGTCTTCCGGAATGTCGATGTCAAGTTCGTTAAAACCGTCAGCCTCAGGAAGAACCTCCATTCTTGCAGCCTCAGCAATCTTAGCTTCGGTGTCTTCAATAATAGGTCTGGTTACGGAATTTATCAGTGCCAGAGTTGCGCTCATAACCAGGCATATAAGAGCAAGAACCAGAATAGGCTTTACAAAATCATTTGCCGCATTGGATTTCATATCTTAGCACCTCCCAACGGTTTTGTCGCAGTCCATTTACTGATGTAAGGAGTCAGTATGTTCATAAACAGTATGGAGAAGGATACACCTTCAGGATAGTTTCCGAAGAAACGAATCAGGCATGTAATTAAGCCGCAGCCGATACCGAATATCAAACGTCCCCATTTTGTTGACGGTGTTGTTACATAGTCTGTAGCCATGAAGAATGCGCCCAGGAACAGGCCGCCTGCGAAGATTTCGGCAACCGCAAATCCGAATCCGCCTTTAATAAGAGAAAGAACGAATACTGTGCCTATGAAAGCCACAGGTGCATGCCATGTGATAACTTTTTTGGCCAGGAGATATATTCCGCCGATGAGCAGTGCCAGAGCACTTGTTTCGCCGAGACATCCTCCTACTGTTCCTAAGAAGAGCTGACCTATTGTTGCGTCCGCAGCTCCTGCCTTAAGTGCAACCAGAGGTGTCGCTGAGGAAACAGCATCAGCGAAATTAGGTATAGCCCAGGTTGTCATTGTGCCGGAGAACGCAATAAGCATTACTATACGAGCTGTAATAGCCGGGTTGGCAAAGTTGTAACCTATGCCTCCGAACAGCTGTTTTACTACAACGATTGCAACCAGTGAACCAAACGCAGCCTGCCAGAAAGGAATGTCCACCGGCAGATTGAGAGCCAGAAGCAGTCCTGTTACAGCTGCAGATAAGTCTCCCACTGTATTTGGTCTTTTACATATTTTTTCAAATGCCCATTCGAAAAATACCGCTGTGCCAACACACACAGCCGCAACTGCCAGTGCGCGCACTCCGAAAATAATGATTCCGGCAATAAGTGCAGGGCAAAGAGCAATGAGCACATCCCGCATTATTGTTGAAGTTGAAACCTTTGAGCGAATATGCGGAGAAACCGATACGATCTTATTATTCATTTGTATTCGCCTCCTTCTTCTCTGCCTCTTCCTTGGCTTTTGCCTTTTCAGCGGCAGCCTTCTGTTCGGCGTTATACTTGTTGAGCATAGCCTTGGCAAGCTTGTTTACCTGCACCAGAGGTCTCTTTGCCGGGCATGCAAAAGCGCAGCATCCGCATTCCATACAGATATTTACCTTGAGGGCCTTAAGTTCCTCAGGTCTGTTGAGCTGATATGCTGTATCAATATTTGCAGGCATAAGATTGAGCGGGCAATGTGCAATACATCTTCCGCATTTTATACATGCTGTCACAGGAGGCGGTGTTGCATCCTTTTCATCAAGACATAAAATTGCGTTAGTATTTTTTACTACCGGAGCATTTTCATCCGGGAACGAAATTCCCATCATGAGGCCTCCGAATATCATCTTCTTCGCTTCGCATTTAAGGCCGCCGGCGAATTCGATTACATCTTTTACCGCGGTGCCGATAGGCGCGATGACATTTTTAGGTGATTTTACAGCACTTCCGTCAACAGTAACGTATTTCTCCACCAGAGGCATACCAGTCTGAATATAACGTGCGATTGCAACTGTTGTGGTTGTGTTGATTACTATGCATCCTACATCGATAGGAAGCTTTCCCTCCGGAACTATTCTTCCTGTTGTATTGTGGATTAGTACTTTTTCACCGCCCTGAGGATAAAGTGCCGGAAGCGCCGACACTTCCACACCCTCAATATCCTTGCACAATTCTTTTAATTTTAAAATACACTGCGGTTTGTTATCTTCAATGCCTATATACACTTTTTCCGGCTGAAGATATTTCTTTAAAAGCATAATACCGTCAACAAGCAGCTGCGAATCATCCAGCATTGTACGAGTATCCGCAGTAATATACGGCTCGCATTCTGCTCCGTTTACGCAAATGTAATCTACCTTTGACGGATCTGTGTTCAGTTTAACGGCAGTCGGGAAACCAGCTCCTCCCAGACCTACAACTCCGCTGTTTTTAACTGCTTCTATAAAATCCTGGAAGCTTTCAACCTGCGGTGCTTTTAATTCTTCATAAACTGCCTGCTCCCCGTCGCTCTCTATCACTGCTGCAGGGCAGTATGAACCGTTAAACATAAGTATGTCTTCAAATTTTTTAACTTTACCTGAAACGCTTGAATAAATAGGCGATGAAACAAATCCGCCTGCTTCAGCTATAAGCTGGCCCACCTTGACCTCGTCGCCCGGTTTAACAACGGGCTTCGCCGGTGCACCTATGTGCATTGACATAGGAATTCTTACCGTTTCGGGAGCCGGCATTCTCACAGGTACACATTCTGCGGTGTTCTTTCTGTGAGGAACGTGAACACCTTGCAGTAACTTGATTGCCACTCTTCTTCCTCCTTTAAATCTTTCTTAAATTACCAAAACTATTTCTTATACCAGCCTTGTCAGACTTAAAAAAGTATTGCAAAAAAACAAAAATAACGAGATAATATATTAACTTACGCCAATTTTAACAAGTTGTTATTTTTATATCAAGGAGATTATCATGCCCAAAAAAAGTCAGGTTTGGCGAAAACCTATTTTAATCCTCATTTTATCTATCGTTATTGCAATAATACTCGGAGTACGTTGGATATCGTCTGATTATAATAAGGATAAAATTTCAGATTCTATATTTATGCTGGATACCCTGGTTACCGTCACTTTATACAGCGAAAACAGCGAACTTATTCAAAAATGTTTTGACGAATGCAGAAGGTACGAAATGATTTTCTCCCGCACAAATGAACACAGCGAACTGTATGCTCTGAACCATTCCGACAGCATGGAGGTGTCAGACGATTTGCTTTCCGTTTTAAAGACTGCCATTCATTTCTGCGAGATTTCGGACGGCTCCTTCGACATCACAATGGGCGAAATCAGCGATATGTATTCTTTTTCTTCCGATACTCACAGAGTTCCTTCCGATGAAGAACTCGACACTGCCCTTCCGCATGTGGATTACCGCAATATCACCATCGAAGGAAACACAGTCACCCGAAATGACCCTGCTGCAGTGATAGATCTGGGTGCTGCGGCCAAAGGCTACATTGCCGACAGGCTTGCGGAATTTATTTTAGAAAACGGCGAAACCTCCGCAATAATAGACCTGGGAGGTAATATAATGTGCCTCGGCAGCAAACCCGACGGCAGCGATTACATCATAGGAATCCAGTATCCTTTCAAGGACAGAACCGAAACAATAACAAATGTCAGTGTTTCCCAAAAATCAGTGGTAACCTCGGGCATATACGAGCGCTCCTTTGAGCAGGACGGAGTAATGTACCATCACATTCTAAATCCCGACACAGGACGTCCCTTTGACAATGAGCTCCTCGCCGTATCCATAATCAGTGACAGTTCCGCGGACGGAGACGCCCTCAGCACAGTCTGCTTTACATTGGGTGTTGAAAAAGGCCTTTCCCTTATCGACAGTCTCGAAGGGATAGAAGCGGTTTTCGTAACAAAGGATTATAAACTGCATTATTCCGCGAGATTTGCCGATTTCGAAAGCAAATAATCATACGGGAAGCTTCTCCTTCATATACTCAAATATATCATGAAAAAAAGGAGGCTGATACCGTGAATCCTTCATGGAATAATGAGAAAATCTTAAAGAACGTCTTCATTACGGGGAAAGACTGTCCCGAAAAAGATCTGTTTGCAAGGAAAATATCGGAGCTGATAAACAGGTCCTCAGCGAAAAAAGGCTCCGGCAAATAAGTTTTGAATAAAGGCTGCTCTGTGCGGACTGCTCCGCGCAGGCAGCTTATTTTTTCAGGAGAAGAGAAATGAGAAATGGTGACTTCGGCATGAAAGCTGCTGTTTACTGCCGTCTCTCCGAAGAAGACAGAGATAAAAGCTGCGCAGCCCTCGAGAGCTCCAGCATACAGAATCAGAAAAGCCTGCTGCTGGAGTATGCGGCAGAACAGGGCTGGGAAATTTACGATGTATACAGCGACGACAACCGTACCGGCTCGGACAGAAACCGGCCTGAATTTCTCCGGCTGCTGAAGGATGCAGAAGCCGGAAGATTTGACATAATACTCTGCAAAACCCAGTCCCGGTTCACCAGAGAAATGGAGCTGGTGGAAAAATACATACACGGCCTGTTCCCCTCCTGGGGAATAAGATTTGTCGGCGTCGTAGATAATGTAGACACGGCGGACAAAGGCAACAAAAAATCCCGTCAGATAAACGGACTTATAAACGAGTGGTATCTGGAGGATATGTCTGAAAACATCCGAAGCGTACTTACAAACAGGCGTATTAACGGCTTCCACATAGGCTCCTTCGCCCTTTACGGCTATATGAAAGACCCCCGGCGCAAAGGACATCTGGTTGTAGACGAGGAGGCAGCCTCCGTGGTAAGAGAGGTTTTTTCCCTTTATTCCCGGGGTTTCGGGAAAACCGCCATAGCAAGAATCCTGAACGAAAGAGGAATTCCCAACCCTACAGAATACAAACGGCTTAAAGGACTGCGCTATAAACAGCCCGGGAACAGAAACAGTACCCTTTGGAAATACTCCGCAATATCCGATATGCTGAAAAACGAAATATATATCGGAAATATGGTTCAGGGAAAACACGGAAGCATTTCTTATAAAACAAAAAAGAACCGTTCCCGGCCCAGAAGCGAATGGTATATTGCAGAGGGCACCCACGAACCTATAATAGACAGGGAACTGTGGGACAGAGTTCAGATTCTGCTGGCCCGCCGTTCCAAACCTTTTTCCTCCGGTACCGTCGGCATCTTTTCCGGTAAAACCCGCTGCCTGTACTGCGGCAGCAGCCTTCGCTCCTCTAAAAGCCGCGGCAGACATTATCTTCAGTGCTCAACTCATCACGTTTCTGCAGAAGCCTGCCCCGGCGCCTTCATATCCACAGATAAGCTTGAAGAAATCGTAAAGAATGAACTTGTCCTGCTTTCCAGTAAATATCTTGATATAGATCGTCTGGAGCATGAAATCAAACTGCCGGAGGCCTGCCCCGGGGACGGAGAATTTCTGAAAGCAGTCATTTCCTCCCAGCTAAATAAAGCCTCGGAATGTACCGAAGCTATCAGGGAGCTTTATATAGATAAGACGAAAGGGCTTATTTCAGACCGGGATTATTACGAAATTTACGAACACCTCTGCTCCGAGCGCCTCAGGCTGGAACAGGCTGTCAGCGAAGCCGGCAAACAGCTCAATTCTGCGAGAACAGGACACGTAATACAGTCTGAAGATACCGAAAAAGAAACGGAGGCCTTAAGCCCCCGGGACACAGTCGAAAAATATCTGACCTTCGATCCGCTTACCAGAGATGCAGTTGAAACCCTTATAGACTTTATTTCCGTCGGAAAGCGGATTGCCGGAACAAGAGATGTGCCCCTTGAGATTCACTGGAAATTCTGACACTCATCTGATATACCGCTGTTCCCGGGAATGGGTTTCCCTGCTCCCTGCGTGCGCCTGTTGTTTTTACAAAAGCGCAGCAGAGCAAAAGGCAAGAACTACCTACGACAATATTCTCCGCCTTTCCGATGACCCGGACGTGTGTGATGTAATAAAATTCCTGAGAGCCAGGGAAATAGTGCATTTCCAGCGCTTCGGCGAAGCTTTGAGAATAGCCACAGACAGGCTGAATTCCAAAAATTACTATGCTTTTAACCCTTCCTTTGACAAATAACACCTTATCCCCGCGCCCAAAACGCGGGGATTTATCGTGAAAAATCTGTTAATAATCTGAACATATAGAAAAAAGGGCAGATGTTAATCTGCCCCGGATTTCCTGAATAAAAGCTATTAGTATAATTTGCCGAGTTCATCCTGTGCAACAAGCTTTATTCCGTTCTTTAAAAGCACCTGAGCTGCTTTTTCATTGTCAACAACACGCATAATCATATAAGCAGTGTCCTTCTGACGTGTCGGGAAAGCATATGTGTACTCAAGATTGATTCCGTTTTCGCCAAGCATTGTCAGAATATTGAGAAGGCTGCCCGGTTTATCAGGAACAGCAACAGCAAGTACATCGGTAACGGAAGAGATATATCCTGCTTCCTTCATTACCTGTGCCGCATTGTACGGATCTTCCACGATTATTCGGAGTATTCCGAAATCCGGAGTTTCCGCGATATTCATAGCGCGCATGTCTATGTTGTTGCAGGAAAATATATCTGCAAATTCAGCCAGACGACCCGGTTTATTCTCAATAAATACAGATATCTGTTTTACAGTCATTTTATTGTCCTCCATTTTTAGTACAGTTTACGATTATCAATGATACGAACTGCTTTTCCTTCGCTTCTTGCGATGGATTTAGGTGCAACAAGTTTTACCTTAGCGTAGATGCCCAGCATAGCTTTAAGAGCATTTACGAGTTCCTTTTCCTTAACGGTTATTTCTGTTACAGAGTCTGAGAACATTTCAGGTGTCATTTCTACCTGAACCTCAATCTGATCGCTGTTATTTACGCGGTCAACAATAATCTGGTAGTTTGCTGCATATCCCTTGTTGAGAAGAACTGTTTCAATCTGTGACGGGAATACGTTAACACCTTTTACGATAAGCATGTCATCGCTTCTGCCCATAGGCTTGGACATTTTAACATGTGTTCTTCCGCATGAACATTTTTCACGTGTAAGCACGCAGATGTCACGGGTACGATATCTGAGAAGCGGGAACGCTTCCTTTGTAATGCTTGTGAATACCAGTTCGCCCTTTGATCCTTCAGGAAGAACTTCTCCGGTGTTAGGATCGATGATTTCTGCGATGAAGTGGTCTTCATTGATGTGCATGCCTGTCTGTGCGCTGCATTCAAAAGATACGCCCGGGCCTGAAATTTCAGTAAGGCCGTAAATGTCGTATGCTTTGATGCCGAGAGATTTTTCGATGTCGCGACGCATTTCTTCTGTCCATGCTTCAGCACCGAAGATACCTGCTTTTAATTTAATGCTGTCTTTTAAGCCTCTCTCGTTGATAGATTCACCGAGAAATGCAGCATATGAAGGAGTGCAGCAGAGAATTGTAGATTCGAGATCCACCATAAACTGTATCTGTCTATCTGTGTTTCCTGAAGACATAGGCAGAGTCAGTGAACCCACTTTATGAGAACCGCCGTTGAGTCCGGGGCCTCCTGTGAACAGTCCATAACCGTAAGATACATGAACCACGTCTTCCTTTGTTCCGCCCGCTGCAGTAATTGCACGTGCGCAGCATTCTTCCCATAAGTCAAGGTCATGCTGAGTATAAAAAGCAACAACTCTTCTTCCTGTTGTGCCGCTTGTGGACTGGATACGAACACAGTCTTTAAGAGGAACAGCAACAAGACCGTAAGGATATGCATCTCTAAGGTCATCCTTTGTTAAGAAAGGAAGTTTGTGCAAATCGTCAACAGATTTGATATCTTCCGGGGTTACACCCTTTTCTTCCATCTTTTTTCTGTAGTAAGGCACGTTGTCATAAACGTGTTTTACCTGTTTTACGAGTCTTTCGTCCTGCCATGCACGAATCTGCTCTCTGGAGGCGCACTCGATTTCAGGCTGATAATAATGCTCCATATTCTCTCATTCCTTTCCGGGGCGGATAAATTCTGTCAACACCGTCCGCATAATTTTGTGTATACAAATAAATCATATCACTTCATAATAACACCGTAAAGAAAAAAGTTTGCTGTTCCTGCATAAAATTACAAATTTTCCTACAGTTTCAACAGTATTGTCAAAATTTCTCCGACAATTATCGATTATATCTCGAAAACAAATCCGGTCTGCCCGTATAAAAATATTCAGCCCCCTGTTATATAACAGAAGGCCGGGCAAAAACCGGTTGAGGTTTTTTATTAAAGCGAAGAAATATCGTAAGGTGTTGTCTGATAAACAAAGTAGTTAAGCCAGTTGGTATAAAGCAGGTTTGCGTGCGCTCTCCATCTTACCTCCGGAGTTCTTGAAGGATCGTCGTTCGGATAATAGTTCATAGGGATGTTTATATCCAGCCCCAGGTTCACATCTCTGTCATACTCGTTTTTAAGACTGAACGGGTCGTATTCCGGATGTCCCATGATGAATATCTGCTTTCCTCCTCCCACTTCAGCCGCATATACTCCTGCTTCTTCAGAAGAGGCGATAACTGTAATCTCCTTGTGACTGTCAACATCTTCTCTTCTTACTGTAGTATGTCTTGAATGAGGCACCAGGAAGGTATCGTCGCTGCCTCTGAACAGCAGGTGATTCTGAACCTCTGTCTTGTGAGGGAAAACTCCGAACAGCTTCTGCGGAAGGCCGATTTTAGGAATTCCGAAATGATAATATAATCCTGCCTGGGCTCCCCAGCATATATGAAGAGTACTGTGAACGTGAGTTTTGCTCCATTCCATAATTTCGCACAGTTCCTCCCAGTATTCAACATCTTCAAAGTCCATCTGTTCCACAGGAGCTCCGGTAATTACCATTCCGTCAAATTTCTCGTCCTTCACTTCGTCAAAAAACTTGTAGAATGCCAGCATATGCTCATCCGAAGTGTTTTTTGATTTGTGTGAACGTGTCTGTATCAGTTCCAGTTCCACCTGAAGGGGAGTGTTTCCCAAAAGTCTGCTGAACTGGGTTTCCGTGTCGATTTTGGTAGGCATAAGATTTAAAAGAAGAATCTTCAGCGGTCTTATGTCCTGAGTAACCGCTCTCGTCTCCGTCATGACGAATATGTTTTCATCTGTCAGCGTTTTATAAGCAGGAAGCTCATTTGGTATTTTAATAGGCATATAACTTCACCTCATTCCTTAGTCATTATATTTGTCTTTAAATATTTTAAATCTGTGCGAGAGCCTGTTCCAGGTCCGCAATAAGATCCTCCGCATTTTCTATTCCGCAGGAATATCTTACAAGATCCGGAGATACTCCTGCAGCAACGAGTTCTTCGTCATTCATCTGTCTGTGGGTTGTGCTTGCAGGGTGGAGACAGCATGTTCTCGCATCTGCAACATGAGTTTCGATAGCTGCGATTTTAAGATTCTTCATCATCTTTTCCGCATTTGCTCTTCCGCCCTTAACTCCAAAGCTTATTACTCCGCAGGTTCCGTTCGGCATGTATTTTTTAGCGGTCTGATAGTATTTGCTTGAAGGCAGTCCTGCATAGTTCACCCATTCAATTTTAGGATGCTTTTCAAGGAATTCAGCCACTGCCTGTGCATTTTCGCAATGTCTCTTCATTCTTACATGAAGGCTTTCAAGTCCCAGATTTAATAAGAATGCGCTGTAAGGCGACGGAGTGGAACCAAAGTCTCTCATAAGCTGTACGGTTGCCTTTGTAATATATGCGCCTTCCTTTCCGAATTTTTCCGCATAGGTTACACCGTGATAGCTGTCATCCGGAGTGCATAATCCCGGGAATTTTTCCTTGTATTTCATCCAGTCGAAATTTCCCGAATCTACAATGCATCCACCTACAGCTGCTCCGTGACCGTCCATATATTTTGTTGTTGAATGAGTTACAATGTCAGCTCCCCATTCAAAAGGTCTGCAGTTTACCGGTGTAGCAAAGGTGTTGTCTATGATAAGAGGAACTCCGTGAGAATGAGCAGCTTTCGCAAATTTTTCTATATCCAAAACTATGAGAGCCGGATTTGCGATGGTTTCTCCGAAAACAGCCTTTGTGTTAGGCCTGAAAGCCGCATTGAGTTCTTCTTCGCTGCATTCAGGTGAAACAAAAGTAAAGTCTACTCCCATTCTCTTCATTGTTACGGCAAAGAGGTTGTAGGTTCCGCCGTAAATCGCCGAAGATGCCACAACATGGTCCCCGCATCCTGCTACGTTAAATACGCTGAAGAAGGATGCCGCCTGTCCCGAGGAAGTAAGCATTGCGGCAGTTCCGCCTTCCATTTCACAGATTTTTGCGGCCACTGTATCACAGGTCGGGTTCTGAAGTCTCGAATAAAAATATCCTGATGCCTCCAGGTCAAAAAGCTTACCCATATCTTCGCTGGTTGCATATTTGAATGTTGTGCTCTGCACTATAGGCACCTGTCTCGGTTCTCCGTTTCCCGGTGTATATCCACCCTGTACGCACTTTGTCTCCATCTTGTAATCCTTCATTCTCTTATTTTCCTTTCTTCTTAAATTTTATTTATTAGCTGTATAAATTTATGCCTGCAAAAAACAACCCCGCCTCAATCCTGTTGAGACGGGGTAATATCCCGCGGTACCACTCAAATTGCAGTCGTAAAACTGCCACCTCACAGACTCCATCAAGCCCTGTGCATTAACGCCGCACCCTGCGTAGAACCCTACCTGCCTTCGCTATCGAATCCTCAGCTCGGAAGCCATAGACAATTGAGACCTAAGCTTATGCCTCGCACCCACCGGCAATTCTCTGGAAGTTTCGGAACTCTGCCCTCTTCGTCACAGCCTTTATAATCTGAGTTTATTAAGTTATTCCGTAATTTCTGCCTCCGCAGATTTATATGCGGATATTATATCATTACTCTTCTGTCTTTTCAACACTATCTTCGTCATTATTTGCCTTAGGCTCAACTATTTTAGCGTTGTCCAGAATGAAATCAAAGAATTTTTCCCAAAGGAGACTGCTTTCAATGGTTTCTTTTGTATAAGTTTCTTCCATGGCAGCTATATCCGCATTTCCTTCGTCATCCACAAAGCCGAGGCTGAGAGCGTATTCTTCCGCTCCTGTTTTATAATCGTCCTCTGTAACCTCTATTCCTTCGGCTCTGGTTATAGCGTACATAATAAGCTCTTCGCCTACAGATGTTTCCGCATAACTCTTTGCTTCTTCATCGAATTCCTCTGCTGTCATTCCTGCCATTGTGAGGAAATCCTCCATTGTCATGCCGTAAGCTTCAGTATACTGTGTATAGTAATCCTTCATTTCCTGTTCTTTTTCGCCTAATTCCTTCTCCGGATATTTAAGAATTTCGGCATTTGCGTAAACAGCCTCCCATGCAGCGGCAGTCATAGTCTGTTTTGCGGTTTCCTCCGCCTGAACCTCCAGTTCACCCTTTACCAGTTTCTTATACTCTTCAACTGTCTGGGCATCGCTTACGCTTTTAATAAATTCAACGTTGAGTTCCGGAACGATTTCCTTCGCAAAGCTGTTGATTTTAACAGTGAACACAACGTCTTTTCCTGCCATGTCCGGATTTGTGCTGTATTCATCCGGGAATTTAAGGTTAAGTGTAACTGTTTCTCCGACTTTCTTTCCGATAAGACCTGTTTCGAAGCCTTCGATAAACTGTCCGCTTCCGATAATAAGATCAAAGCCCTCTGCGGATCCGCCGTCGAAAGCCTTACCGTCAACCTTGCCTTCGTAATCTATGTTTGCTGTTACTCCGTTTTCTATAGTGCCTTCTTCAAATGTCTGAGTAGAAGCATTTTCTTCGAGTCTTGTCATTATCTCCTGCTCTACGGCTTCATCCGTAACAGCAGCAGGCTCAACCTTTTCTACCTCCACTCCGATATAATCTCCGAGTGTAACATATTCCGATAAATCAAAGTCATACGGCTTCGCAGCTGATGTTCCGCATGCGGACATTGCAAACACCAGTGAAAACACAGTCAGCAGCATAATAAATTTCTTAGTCATTTTTTGTATCCTTTCTATTTGGTAATTAATTTCAATCATCTTCACCATTTATAACATATTACGAAAAAAAATAAAAGCAAAATGCCTATTTTTCACAAAATCGTAACAAATTTTTTCTGCATCAGACCTGCTCCCGAGCTTTATTTATTAGCTCTATCACCCGTGGCGCGGCTATTCTGAACCAGCATGCATAGGCCTCAGGATGTTCTTCCAGATTCCTTAAAAGCTCGTCTGACCGTACCCATTTAAAGGCCTTAGCCTCCTGAGTATTAATTCTGTATTCTCCGCTGTATTCCCCCAAAAACACATGATCGAATTCATGCTCATACAGTTCCTCTTCGAAGCGATATTTATATATAAAAGAGAAAACCTCTTCTGTTTCGCAGGTTATTCCCGCCTCTTCCATAAGCCGTCTGTCTACCGCAGCCTTAAGCTCCTCGCCCTTTCTCGGATGGGAGCAGCAGGTATTCGCCCACAGTCCCGGTGAATGATACTTATCGTCGGCACGCTGCTGTATAAGAAGCCGGTCTCCGCTGTGCAGAAATACTGAAAAAGCTCTGTGCAGCTGACCCGTTTTATGAGCCTCGTACTTGCTAGTATATCCTATCGGTTCATCTCTGTCATTTACTAAAATTATCTCCTGATTCATATTTAAATTCTTCCCTTTTCTGATATAATAATTATATTATATTTCTAATACGTTTTTTCATTATATAGCATCCCGGAGGATTTTTAAATATGATTAATCTAATTAAACTGCTCACAAACAGACTTATAATCATCGCTTTACTTGTAGTTATCCAGCTCATAGTTATTGCTACGGGAATTCTTTTCCTTTCCAGCAAGGCAATCTATCTGAATACCTTTCTTTCGATTGTAAGCATTATAGTAGTGTGGTATATCATTAATAAAACGGACAATCCTTCATACAAGCTTGCGTGGATAATACCTATCCTTATTTTCCCGGTTTTCGGCGGTCTTTTCTATCTGCTTTTCGGCGGACGAAGAGTAGGTAAGCACATCAAGACTCAGGCCGCAAAAGTAAGCAAGGAAACCGCTTCCCTTCTCAAACAGGATCCGGAAATAATGAAAGAACTAAAGGCCATGGACAGCTCTGTATACAATCAGGTATCCTATCTGGTTACCCCTCACTGGGGAGTGGGTATTGACTCAAACGTTCCCTCCCCTATATATCCGGTGTACAAAAACACTGAAACAGAGTATCTCAGTCCCGGGGAAAAATTTTACGATGTTCTCATGAATGAACTGGAAAAAGCAGAGCACTTCATATTTATGGAATATTTCATAATCGAACAGGGTTATATGTGGGACAATATTCATGAAGTTCTTTCACGAAAAGCCGCTGAGGGCGTGGATGTTCGCATAATCTACGACGACTTCGGCTGCATTATGAAGCTGCCGCCGGGATATCACAAGTTTCTCAATAAGAAAGGCATCAAATGCAGAGTATTCAATCCAATCAGAGCTCACCTTCTCAAAGTGCCCCTCATGAACAACAGGGACCACAGAAAGATTACCGTAATAGACGGTCATACAGGATTTACCGGCGGAATCAACCTGGCGGATGAATACATCAACGTTACCCATCCTTACGGATACTGGAAGGATGCGGCCGTAAAACTTGAGGGAGAAGCTGTGTGGAGTCTGACGGTCATGTTCATGCAGATGTGGAATCAGTGCGGGCCTTACGAAAAATTCCAGTACAGCAGATATGCACCGTATATTCACAGCAAAAGAGCTTTCAAAAGCGACGGTTATGTACTGCCCTACAGCGACAGCCCGATGGATAACGAGATTCAGGCGGAAATGGTTTATCTCAACATGATAAACAAAGCAAACCGCTATATATATATAAGCACTCCTTATCTCATCATCGACAACGAGCTGATTACCGCTCTGACGCTGGCAGCAAAAAACGGAGTGGATGTGCGAATAGTAACTCCTCACAAATACGACAAGTGGTATGTTCATATGGTAACCCAGGCCCACTACCTTGAGCTCGTAAAAGCGGGGGTTAAAATTTACGAATACAAGCCGGGCTTCATACACTCAAAAACCTTCGTCTGCGATGACGAAACCGCCACTATAGGTACAGTCAACCTTGATTACAGAAGCCTGTACCTCCATTTCGAGTGCGGTACATTATTATACAAAAGCACAGCTGTGAACCAGCTTAGAGACGACTACCTGTATATGCTCAACGACTGTATAGAAATGACAGAGGAAAGATGCAACAGCGTAAACATTTTTAAACGGCTTTTCAGGGGAATAATCCGCGTTTTCGCACCGCTTCTTTAAAATAATTATTTTCGCAGATTTTCCTTATTTCGTACACAAAAATGACACATATAAAAGTTATTCTTTACTTGTAAAGAAAAAACCTAACCACCCTACAACAAGAAAACAAAGACTATGGTTTCCCCCAATCATAGTCTTTTTTCTTTTTTGATTCGAAGCAGGGTTTTGTATTACCGCCATTCAGTATGAGCTCTGCTTTGAAACGTCCGCTTTCGAAAACAGACGGCCTTACAAGGCCGTCTGTTCAAAATATTTCTGTTTTAAATCCTTTTTTGATAATCCTTTCTTAGCTCCCGCTTCAATCCAGGCTTTGTCGGCCTTTGCCTTGAACAGGAATCTGGGCATTGCCGCATCTATCTGCCTTATACGTTTTTCTCCTTTGTCTTCAAAGGCATCAGATCTGCCAAGCTCATCCGCCAGCTCCTTCAGCATTCCCTCCAGCCTTAATTTTTTGTTTGTAGTCAGAATTATTGCACCTGAGCCGACTGAAACGCCTCCCCGGAAATCAAAACCGGTTTTTTCCGCAAAGATTTCAAGTATTCTTATCGCGGTATCATTCTGTCTGTTCTCCAAGAAACCGCAGTTTATTATAAAGTACATCTCCGTTCCCGAAGGCCGGCGGTCCTTTACGAATTCTCCGTAAGCCTTCATAAACTCCAGAACCCCGGCAGGAAGACAGTCCACATACAGCGGCTGGGCCATAACAACCGCATCCGCTTCATACACCTTTTCAAACAGCTCATCCTCCGGTTCTGTTTCATAAATGTATACGGTCTCCGACTCAACTCTTCCGCTGAAGCTGTCTTTAGTTATATTAATAAATTTTTCGGTGACGGCTCTCCTCTTTTTAGGACTGCCGTTTAAAAAAATCACTTTTCTCATCATTCAGACTCTCCGTATACCCTTCTGATTTTATTTCCCGCATCCTCCGCGTCTCTGAGAAATACCGGTTTTATCCACTCGGCATCCAGGTTGACCGCGTTTCTTCTTGTGAGGCGGGTAAAGATTACTGCCTCTTCCCGGTCTATTTCCTCCGCGTACGCAATAGTCAGAAGCTTCCTTTTTTTCGGATACCTGGGGGAAAGATGGGTTTCCCCGTAAGCAGTTCTGAGAAACGGAGTTTCAAAGGGAATAGTCCGGTCAAGTACCCTTTTGACTGCAGGAGAATAGCATCCGAACTCCATCTTCGACAGAAGAATAATCGTGTCAGCATTTACCATGGCCTGAAGAATTTCATTCATTCCGTCCGAATAAATGCACTTGCCCGGGGTCTTGTATCTGCAGTTGAAACAGCCTATACAGTATTCTATCCTCATATCCGAACAATTAAAAATCGTCAATTCCTCACCTGCAAAGAAATCGCATATTTCCTTTTCTGCATACCTTCCGCCTGTTTCGTCAGCATCGCTGATTAATACAACCTTTATTTTATCCATGACTCATCCTTGGGATCTACCTTCCACTGTTTTAACTTGTCAAGCATTTCAGGTTTGATATAACCCTTCTCTGCTGCAACCTTTATCAGAACATCATAGTTGCTGAGAGTTCTGAACTCAACACCCATTTCTTCGAAGTTCTTATAAGAATCCGGCAGACCGTATGTAAATATCGCAGCAACTCCGAGAATTTCAGCTCCCGCTTCCTTGAGAGCATTCACCACTGTTTTAACGCTGCCTCCTGTGGAGATAAGATCCTCCACGATTACAACCTTCTGACCCGGGCTGATTTTTCCCTCTATCTGGTTCTGTTTACCGTGTTTTTTTGCGTCGGAACGAACATATCCCATCGGAAGGTTCATTACGTCCGCAGTCAGCGCCGCCATCGGAATTCCGGCGGTTGCTGTTCCCATGATAACCTCGACATCGGGATATTCCTTCTTTATGAGCTCAACCATTCCGTTTTTTATTGCGGTTCTTTCCTCCGGATAAGAAAGCACCAGTCTGTTGTCACAGTAAATCGGCGACTTTATTCCGCTCGCCCATGTGAAAGGCTCTTCCGGTCTTAAAAATACAGCTTTTACATCCAGTAATATTTCCGCAGCTTTTCTCTCCATATTGCAGTTTCTCCTTATTAAAATTTTTTTTATATTCATTACCCGGTTTTTCATCTCGAAAGCTTTAAACCTCAAAAGATTTAAAACTCCAGAAATTTAAATCTTTCCATATAGAAATCTGAATTTAACCGTCGCTTTTATTTTTTCTATTTAAGCTCTTCTCTTATTTTTCTGTAGGCCTCAACGCTGTCCTCTGCCTGAGTTATAGGTCTTCCTACCACTATGAAATTGCTGCCCTGCTCTTTCGCATAAGCCGGAGTCGCTATTCTTACCTGATCATCCTTTGACGAGCCTGCAGGTCTTATTCCCGGAGTTACGGTCAGAAATTCCTCGCCGCATACGCTGTGAATCTTTTTTGATTCATGAACGGAACATACAACCCCGTCCAGACCTGCCTCTTTGGCCATATACGCATAATGAGCAGCGGTTTCCGCCAAATCTCTTTCTATAAGCAGTTCATCCTTAAGCATTTCCGGGCTTGTGGATGTCAGCTGTGTAACAGCAATGCACAGAGGTCTTTTTCCGCCCCGGCTTCCCTCTTCAAGGCCCTCAATTGCAGCCGCCATCATCTTTTTACCCCCTGCCGCATGAACATTAACCATGTCCACGTCCAGGGAAGCCAGATTTCTCATAGCGCTTTTTACAGTGTTCGGTATATCGTGCAGCTTGAGATCGAGAAAAATCTCGTGACCTCTTTCCTTTATTTTCTGAATGATTTCAGGTCCCTCTTTATAAAACAGCTCCATGCCTATCTTCACATAAACCGGTTCGCTGAACTTGTCCAAAAATTCAAAAGCCTCTTTTTTTGACGGAAAGTCAAGGGCTGTTATTATTTTCGTATCTGCCATTTATTATCCTCCTGTTCCGCTATTAAGGGCACTACACTCTATGGCTTCTCCCCACAGCATCGCTGATATTTTTTATTTCGTATTTATCCATAACCTCCGGAAGCTTTTCTATAATCTCCGGACACACGAACGGATTTGTGAAGTTGGCCGTTCCCACAGCCACAGCCGACGCACCCGCGTACATTAATTCCAGAACATCCTCCGGGGTTCTTATTCCGCCCATACCTATGATCGGAATTTTTACCGCTTCGTACACCTGATAAATCATTCTTACAGCCACCGGCTTAATTGCAGCTCCGGATAAGCCTCCGGTTCTGTTAGCTATTACCGGTCTTGCAGTCTTAAGATCCAGCCTCATTCCGAGCAAAGTGTTTATCATAGAAACCCCGTCTGCTCCGGCACTTTCAACAGCCCTTGCAATTTCCGTAATATCCGTAACATTAGGGGAAAGTTTTACGTATACAGGCACTGCCGACACCTTTTTTACTGCTTCTGTCAGCTGCGCCGCCACTGCCGGACTGGTTCCGAAGGCTATTCCACCCTCTTTTACGTTAGGGCACGAAATATTGAGTTCTATGGCGCATACACCCTCGGCTCTGCTTATCTTTTCCGCAGTTCTCACATAATCGTCCGTTGAATTTCCCGCCACATTCGCCACGATGCAGGTGTCGAACTGTCTCAGCCACGGAATTTCTGTTTCTATTATTTTATCCACTCCCGGATTCTGCAGACCTATAGCATTCAGCATCCCCGCCGGAGTTTCCGCAACTCTAGGAGTGGGGTTCCCGTATTTCGGAGCCTCTGTTGCGGCCTTCATTATTACTCCTCCGAGAACACTCAAATCATACAGCTCCGCAAATTCTCTTCCGAAACCGAAACAGCCGCTGGCCGGCATTACCGGATTCTTCATATCCAGACCCGGAAGCTTCACTCTTAATCTGTCATTTATCATATTTCCACCTGTCCGATTCTGAAAACCGGTCCTTCCTTGCATACCCGGTAGTATTTGTTTTCATTTGTTTTATCTTTACATACACATGCCATGCAGGCTCCCATTCCGCAGGCCATTCTTATATCCAGAGATATGTAGCCTCTGTCAAACTGCTCCTCCACAGCCGCAAGCATTCTCTTAGGTCCGCAGGCGTAGACAATTTCTGCGGAGATATTTTTTTCCCTGATAAGCTGTATCGCATTGCCTTTAAACCCGAAGGTTCCGTCGTCCGTGGATACAAACGGTGTAATTCCCAGGCTCTCAAAATCCTCTATTCCGTATACATCCTCTTTTGAAGGGAAGCCCAGAACAACCTTCACCTCAGTTCCCAGTTCCTGCAGTTCCTTTGCAGTCTGAACCAGAGGGCCTGTTCCTGCACCTCCGCCCACCAAAACTGCGGATTTTACATTTTCTATCGGGAAACCGTTCCCGAGAGGCCCCAGTGCTTTCAGCTCATATCCCGGCTTCATTTCCGCAAGCTTTGCTGTGCCTTCTCCTATGACCTTGTACAGCAGCGTAAAGGTCTTTTCCTGTTTGTTGTACGAGGATATGCTTATAGGTCTTCTCAGCGTATAGCCTTCGACTTCAAGGTTAACAAACTGACCGGCCTTCAGCTCCCCGGCAATATTGCCCTGCAGCACCATGCGGTATGTATCCGCCGCAATGCAGGAATTCTCTCTTATTACCACTCTCTCATCTAACATCGTATACTATATTTCCTCCCACCATAGTCAGCAGTATTTTCCCGAAAACTTTTTCCCCTCCGTAAGGAGTGTTTTTCCCCATGGATTTGAATTCTTCAGGATTAATGCTGTATTCCGTATCCGTATCTATAAGAACAAGGTCTGCATTCATTCCTTCCTTTATCCTTCCGGTATTTTTCAGCCCGAAAATTTCTGCGGGAACCTCGCTCATTACCTCCTGTAGCCGTTTCAATGTAATCATCCCTGTTCTGACCAGCTTCGTATACAGCACAGGAAAAGCTGTTTCAAGCCCGACGATTCCGAAAGGTGCCGTTTCTATAGCTCTGGATTTTTCTTCCTTTGTATGAGGTGCATGATCCGTGGCCACGATATCTGCCGTTCCGTCCTTTATCGCCTCCACCAGCGCATCTCTGTCGGCTCTGCTTCTCAGGGGCGGATTCATTTTCCCGTTTGCGTCCTTAACATCCTCATCTATTAAAGTAAGGTGATGGGGAGTTATTTCACAGGTCACTTTCAGCCCTTCCTTTTTCGCTTTTCTGACCAGTTCAATGGTTTCCTTAGCGCTTACATGACATATATGATATCGGCATCCGGTCTCCTCCGCAAGCTTTATGTCTCTCTCCGCCTGGGCATATTCACAGGCGGACGGAATTCCGCGCCAGCCCATCTTTTCCGCATATTCTCCCTGATGGACACAGCCGGCGTTTTTCAGAGAATTGTCTTCTGTGTGAGCCACTATTATTGTGTCCTGAGAAGCCGCCGCCTTCATGGCCTTCAGCATAACCTCATCAGACTGAACTCCCACTCCGTCATCGCTGAAAGCTATGGCTCCCGCCGAAAGAAGGCTTTTCATATCCACAACCTGCTGCCCTTTTTCACCCATGGTGATTGAGGCGTAAGGAAGCACGTTTACAACCTTTTCCCTGTTTATTTTTTCAATATATTCTTTCATAATATCCGGATTGTCCGGCACCGGTTTCAGGTTAGGCATAGGAAAAACTGTGGTAAAACCTCCGGCCGCTGCCGCCATGGTTCCTGTTCGGACAGTTTCCTTCTGTTCAAATCCGGGCTCCCGCAGATGCACATGAGCATCAATAAACCCCGGCATGAGCAGTCTGCCTCCGCAGTCTATGACCTCACAGTTCCCGGCCCGTGAATTTTCATTTACGCTCCCGGCAGATACGGTAGTATCTTCGTCTCCTGCTGCCGGGGATTTTCCGGGCGTATAATCTGCAGCCTCACAAATTTCCGCAATTATCCCGTTCTCTGCGACTATGTCAGCACTTATTATTGTGTTGTCTTCTTTTACCAGTTTTACATTTTTTAATATAATAATCAGAACGCACCCCCTTCGGAGCAAATTATAGTTTTAATTATTATATCAAATTTATTTCGCCAAGAATACCCCTGTATATATTCTTCATCGCTAATCATACAATTAAATTTCAGTAATGTTACAAATCTGATACAATTGAAAATAGGTCTTGATTTTATTTTTTTCTCGGATATAATGTGTTTATATCATTTATAAATACTATATATTGTACAGGAGGGTTAGACAGTGTTAACGGAAGTTAAAGTAATCGGAGAAAGCATATCTCAGGAAGAAACACAGGCTTATATTGATTATCTTGAAGAAAAGAACGGCCGCAAACTGGCCTCATTAACAATTGAAACAGACGGAGATTTCGTAAATCTTAATTATAAATTATCATCTGTTCCTTTTGAAAGAATCAGAAGAATAACAGGATATCTCGTAGGCACAATGGATAGATGGAATGATGCAAAGACAGCTGAAGAAGCAGACAGAGTAAAGCATTCAACAAGCGCTCAGAGCATTGAAAAAGTCGGCTGATTCATTAACGTGTCAGCGGATTGTTCTTCTGATTAGTCAGGCATTTTTATTTAATCTGCACAAACAATATCATGCAAATCGGCGGCGATTCGGAATTTCTATTTTCGGTTAAAGTTTTTTTGCCGCCGGCAAATGCCTTGTTATGTTGTTTCCTTACGTTAAGGAGACAGCATATTTTTTATGCTCTTTTTTCTGACAGCGGCTGTTTTCCTGTTTCTAGAGTTATCACATCAAAGACCGGCACTTTACAGGAAACCGGGCCTGACGATTAAATTTTCTCAGCCCGATATCACAAAAGGCAGAGCCCGGCGCGTCATCAGCCCCCGGGTTCTGCCTTCATGAACTCATATTCTGTTTTCTTCGCCTGCTCCCGCTCAGTCGTTGTGCTCACTGTAATCGTCTGCCGGGCCTTCTTCTCCCGAAAGAACAGCGCGGTCTTCCTCTTCCTCGGCCGCAGCCTGTTCAGCTTTTTTACGGGCAAGATAATAATCTCTCTGCTTCTTGCTCATCATCTTCAGCTTTTCTTCTTCCTTCTTAGCTTCGTTTTCATAATACAAAGCTTCCCTTCGCTTCATTTCAGCTTCCCAGGCAGCTTCTTCCTCAGCTTCAATCCTGTTTCTCTCAGCAATCTTCGCTGCTGCCACAGGTTCAAGAGCTTCCAGCTGCTCTTTAGTCATAAAGGATTTTACATAATTCACGAGAGGCTCAATGGTATCCTTGTCAGACCAGTCCACATCGTCGTAATAAGCTTCCAGAATCTCCGATTCGGCCTCTGTTCTGTCCTCAGGGTATTTCTTTTCAATAGCCTTCATCAGACCGCCCATCATTCTTTTTTCAATGAATCCAAGACCTATATAGTCCAGGCGGCCCCTGAAATAAAACAGCTTAGTGTTTTCTCTTTCGCTTTCATTGAAGTTTCCCGTAAGATGTTCATTTACTGTTTCCTGTGAAGCCGGATAAGAACCCACACAGAAAAACGCATAATTTTCAATAGGGTTCTTGATAAGAGCCGCTTTGTACTCCTTGATGCCGTTTATTCCTCTTTCGTTTATGTTGCCGCCGAAGATAACCATATCATATCGGGTCATCAGATAAGACCAGTTGCTGAAATCCTTTTTGCCGGCCTCCATTACATCGGCATTCAGAGCATCTCCAATCCACTGAGCATATTTTTTTGTGCTGCCGTGCCGGCTTCTGTATAAAACCAAAGTTCTGAATTCTTCCATCTGATTCACCTCGCTAATTGTTTTTGTTTTCAAAAATATCCAGTATGACTTTTTCCGTTTCAAGCATTCCCGGAGATGCAATGAGCCCCATGTTCTTCATAGTTTCCTCCGGAGTTCTCCCGTTTATTGCATGCACCGATTCCACATAAGCATTCGCCAGAGCGAAATTCACTGCTCTGTGAGCCATGTCCACAGCAACAACACCCTTGAGTGTACAGCCTTTGTTGCCTCCGTCGCAGATCATTCCCGTAATGGATGAAGCCATATTGTTAAGAGTATAATTCATTTGAAGGATATTGCCGCCCTTCATATAACATAACGCCACAGCCGCTCCTGTACCGGCCGCTATCGCGCAGCCGCAAAAGGCAGACATTATTCCCGAATGTACTTTTATATATATAGTAATCAGGTATGACAAAGCAGTTGCCCTCAGAAGTTTTTCCTCTGACATTTCATTTACAGCCCAGCACGCGTACAGCGGCATGGTGCAGAGAATTCCGTGAGCCCCGCTGCCGGTGATGCTCATTGCCGGTTTAGACAGTCCGATTACCCTCGCTTCAAGAGCCGTGTTTGTAACAAACTGGGCAGTGGCCAGCTCATTTTCGGATATTCCCGCATTTCCGTTCTGCTTGTACAGATTATGTCCAAGAGTAGTTCTGGGAGATTTGAATCCCTCTTCTAGAAGAGCCAGATTTACAGTATATGCTTCTTTAATAAATCTGATTTCCTCTATATCCACATCTCTTGCGTAGTTTACTATCTCGGTAAACGAATATTTTTTGATATCCTCAATACTTACTGCTTCTTCAGCCTCTTCGCTTTCCGCTGCTCCTTCGCTCTGTTCTGCAGAATTCGCTCCGTCCTTTTCCGCGGAAAAGACGGTCTCTCCGTTAAGTTTTATTTTCGTAATGTTTGTATGCCTGTCCTCGACAGTCACCTCGCAGATGTCATCCTCCGTACAAACTCTGGCATTCAGATAGATGTCCGGCGTTATCGAATGAAGAGAAACCTTTATCTTTCCCTCCTCAATCATCTTCTTTGCTTTTTCTCTGGATTCATCATCTATCGAGTCCAGGGATTCCAGTCCCTTTGTGTGATCTGCTCCGCAGACTCCCAGAGCAGCCGCGAACCGGTTTCCGACCTCTTCGACTCCCGGGATTCCGCAGGTAAAAGCCCCTTTATAAATCGAAGAACTCAGAGAAAGCTCTACGGACTTTACTTCTCCCACGGTATAACTTTTCGCCGTGGATGTAATGAAAGCAATAGCGCCCGGTTCCGTAACACCCAAAGCCGGAACCATATCATTCTTTATAATTTTTGTAAGTTCATGCACAGAACCCGCTCCTCCCCATAAATATTTTTATTATGAGACAACACGAATATATATTAGATGTATTCTATCAGAAATACCGGTGTATTTAAATAAATTTCACAAAAACATTACCTGTAAAATGCAAAAAACAAAAATGAGACCGCATCTCTTTGACACAGTCCCATTTTATGCCGATTATAACCGTTATATAATTAATTACTACGCTTCTTTGTCGTTTGCAAGTCCGAGTCTGTCAATAATGTAGAAGAGCAGTCCGAGCACCATGCCGACAATAGTAGCAAGGCACATACCTGTAAGCTGAACCTCTCCTATCTTGATAAACGCTCCCGAAAGACCTGTTACGAAAACTACAGATGTAAGAGCAAGGTTTCTTGATTTTGAATAATCCACCTTCTGGTCAACCAGCAGTCTAAGACCTGAAGCAGCAATCATACCGTAAAGCAGGAAGCTTACACCGCCCATTACAGGACTCGGAATAGTCTGAATGAGAGCGGATGCTTTACCGATAAATGCCAGGAGCATTGAAAATACAGCAGCTCCGCCGATTACTCTTACGCTGTAAACCTTTGTGATGGCCATAACCCCGATGTTTTCTCCGTATGTAGTTGTAGGAACCGCACCGCAGAAACCTGAAAGAGTTGTTGAAATACCGTCTGAAAGAAGGGATCTGTGCAGTCCCGGGTCTTTGAGAAGGTCTTTTCCGATAATCTCACTGGTTACAACCTGATGTCCGATGTGTTCGGAAATTACAACCAGAGATGCAGGAATAATAATAAGTATAGCCGAAATATCGAATTTAGGGAAAGTGAAGTTAGGAAGAGCAACCCATGATGCCGAACCTACAGCGGAGAAATCCACAAGGCCCAGACAGAGAGCAAATACATAACCCACTATGATTGAAATAAGAATTGCAATTGCGGAAGCAAAGCCTCTGAAGAGAACCTGTCCGAATACAGCTACTGCAAGAGTTACCATAAATGCGGCAACGAATTTCGGGTTGATAGCTGTGTATGTTTCGCTGAGAATAAGTCCTCCGTTTGATGCAGCTGTTCCTGCCAGTTCCAGACCGATAAGCGCAACAATCGGGCCCATTGCAGCCGGCGGAAGAAGAATATCTATCCAATCCGTTCCCACAAACTTTATGAGAACAGCAACAGCGCAGAAGATAAGACCTGTAACTACGAATCCGCCCAGAGCGTATTCATATCCCATCGAAGGATTTGCCAGTATAAGGAATGTCGGTGAAAGGAACGCAAAGCTGGAACCCAGATAAGCCGGAGCTTTTCCTTTAGTTACAAAAATGAAAATAAGTGTTCCGACACCGTTCATGAGCAGTACGATTGCAGGATTAATTCCGAATAACCACGGTACGAGTACCGATGCGCTGAACATGGCAAAGGTGTGCTGGATACTCAAAGGTATTCCCATGGAAAGGGGGACCTTTTCGTCGACCTGAATAATTTTAGTTCTATCCATTTTTTCCTCCTTAATTAAATAAAAAATCACATTCTGCCATAGCATACTGCAACATTCGAGGTTTGTCAACGGAAAATGCCCCATTTTTACAATTTACCACAATATGTCAGATTTTCCGGTAAGTTTTCCCTTTGAAAACGGCATTTTTATTCGAATTTACGGGTCTGTCCGCTCTTCGTCAGCTTTCCCGTCAGCAATTTCTCAATCTCTACAAACAGCATCGGGAACAGAGAGAGAATTCCTGCCGTAAGCCACTGCACTCCGTTCATAGGGACCACTCCGAATACCGAAGCCAAAGCCGGAACCGAAACCACTGCCGCCTGAAGGGCGCAGCAGAGAAAGAAAGCTCCGGTCAGATACATATTTGAAAAAACGCCAATCTTAAACACAGACTTTTCTTCGCTGCGCATATTAAATGCATGAACCAGCTGAGACATTCCCAGAACAGTAAAAGAAAGTGTTCTTCCCAGGTCTAACGAACCATACACATTATACCCTATCGCAAAAGCAAACAGCGACAGAGTTCCAATCATTATTCCTTCGATAAATATGTTTGCCGTCATTCCGTCGGCAAAAAGGCTCTTTTCCCTGTTGACAGGGCTTCTCTTCATAATGTCCTTATCCGCCGGGTCTACGCCCAGAGCTATAGCCGGAAACGAATCGGTAATCAGGTTTATCCAGAGCAGCTGTACCGGAAGCAGAGGAGTGTTCCACCCCAGAAGAATAGCCGCAAATATTGTGACTATTTCTCCTATATTGCTGGACAGAAGAAAGTGTACGGCTTTTCTGATGTTGTCGTATATACCCCGTCCTTCTTTTACCGCCGTCACTATAGTGGCAAAATTGTCATCCGCCAGAACCATATCCGCCGCTCCTCTCGCTACAGCGGTTCCGCCGATTCCCATTGCACAGCCTATATCCGCCGCCTTCAATGCAGGCGCATCGTTTACTCCGTCGCCGGTCATGGCTACTATATGGCCTTTTTTCTGAAAAGCCTTCACTATTCTTACCTTGTCCTTGGGAGTAACTCTGGCAAAAACCGAAATACTTTCTATCCTTTCCTCCAGCTGCTCATCAGTCATCTGCTCCAGTTCTCTTCCGCTCAAGGAAAAACCTCCTGCACTGCCGTACAGGTTTTCTGTTTGATTTACGGCACCTCTCTGACCGGCCGCTCA
>JAUNCY010000039.1 GCA_030526325.1 Bacillota bacterium | reverse complement strand
CAACAAGTGTTAAGCCGGATGAAGATTTCTGCAAATAAATTTTTAAGGTTCTGTCTGTTCACGAAATCATATTTTTCTTATATATCGGCGTAAACGACTCTGCAGATACGGTTCGTATTGTAAACGAAGAGGCCGAAAAAGCTAACTATGACCTGGTATGCATACATATTCCCAAAACAATAGACAACGATTTGAGACAGAATGACCATACACCGGGATTCGGCTCAGCTGCAAGATTTGTAGTGCAGGCGTTTAAAGGAATTAATCTCGATGTCAAATCCCTTCCGGGAATATATATAGGTGTTGTTATGGGAAGAGACGCAGGCTTCCTTACAGCCGCTTCCGGACTGGCAAGAGAATTTGAGGATGACGGTCCGCATCTGATTTATCTTCCTGAAAGACCTTTCAGCAGAGATAAGTTCGTACAGGATGTAAAAGAAACCTATGAAAAGTACGGAAGATGCATTGTTGCGGTTTCTGAGGGCATAAGAACCGAATCCGGAGAGCTCTTTGTGGCTTCTCTTAAAAAAGACCTTGAAGTTGACCCTCACGGCAATGTTTCCCTTTCAGGCACAGCAGCTCTCGGTGAAGCTCTCGTTGCCGAGCTCAAAAAAGAAATCTCAGGCAGAATAAGATGCGATACCTTCGGTTATCTCCAGAGATCCTTCTTCGAATGCGTTTCCGACGTAGACAGAAGTGAAGCAAGAGAAGTCGGAGAAAGAGCGGTTCAGTTCGCTGTATGGGGAGAAAAAGACGGTTCTGTAGGAATAAAGAGAACAGGAAACTATTCCGTCGATTATGTACTGAACGACCTTAAAGACGTAGCCAGAGTAACAAGAAGCATGCCTGACGAGTATATTAATGAAGAAGGCAACTATATTACAGATGAATTCAGACTTTACTGCAGACCTCTTCTCGGTTCGGGAATCAGAGGAACAGCAAAACTGAGAGCACCTAAAGTTCCAAAGCTTTTAAACAAATAGGGTGAATGTTATGGATAAAATCAAACAGTTAAAAGAAATTATTGATTCCAGCAGCCGGATTGTATTCTTCGGAGGAGCAGGAGTGTCCACCGAAAGCGGAATTCCCGATTTCAGATCCGAAACAGGTCTGTACAACGCTCAAAGAGAATACGGAAGATCTCCGGAAGAAATGATAAGCAATTCTTTCTTTACGGCTCACACGGAAACTTTCTTTGATTATTATAAAAAGAACCTGATATATAGGGAAGCTAAGCCGAACAAGGCCCATATTGCTCTGGCGAAGTTGGAAGAACAGGGTAAACTGATAGGCGTGGTTACACAGAATATTGACGGACTGCATCAGATGGCCGGCAGCAAAAAAGTGTACGAACTTCACGGCTCGGTTCTCAGAAATTACTGTATGAGATGCGGAGAGGATTACACTCTTGATGAAATTATGGACATGCCCGGAGTTCCCAGATGTCATTGCGGCGGAATTATTAAGCCTGACGTTGTTCTTTACGAAGAAATGCTTGATGACGCCGTTATTACCGGCGCTGTAAATGCAATAAAAAGCGCTGATACAATGATAGTAGGGGGTACATCCCTTGTTGTATATCCTGCGGCAGGTCTTATAAGGTATTTTAAGGGAAAAAATCTGGTACTTATTAATAAATCCCAGACACCTTATGATAACGAGGCCAGCCTTGTAATCAACGATTCAATAGGCGAAGTGCTCGGTGCGTGTGTGCTGTAGATTTGTACAAATCTGAATGAAAAAATGCATATTTTGCAATACGTATTGACTTAACGTAAATCAGATTTAAAATTAAAGGGCGGAGAATTATTCCGCCCTTAAGTATTATTCTTCAATATAATTAATCAGATCGCCTATGCCTTCAATCCGGCAGGTGATTTTATCCCCGGGATTTAAGAATTTTGGCGGGTTGAATCCCATTCCAACGCCTTTAGGAGTACCCGTAAGAATAATGTCTCCCGGATAAAGCATATATCCTTTTGACAGCTCGCGGATAATATCCGCAACACCCCAAATCATATCCGCAGTATTTCCGTTCTGCCTGAGTTCGTCGTTTACATATGACTGTACAGACAGCTTCTGAGGGTCAGGTATCTCATCTTTAGTGACGATATAAGGACCTACAGGGCAGTGTGAAATAAGGCTTTTCCCCATAAACCAGTTTACATGTCTGTTCTGGACATCTCTTGCGGAAATATCATTTCCAACAGTATATCCGAAAACATAATCCAAAGCTTCCTCTGCAGGTATATCTGTTCCTTTTTTGCCGATTACAACTGCAAGCTCAGCCTCGTAATCTATCTTCTGAGTAATATCCGGGTGTCGTAATACAGTGCCCATATGACTGTTGCAGGGATAGGCTGCCTTGGTGAAATATATAGGATATTCGGGAGCAGTATCCTTTGGACCTCCGGTTATTCCTCCGATTTCTTTAACGTGCTCAAGATAATTCTTTCCCAGACAAACTATATTTCTTCTGGGATAGGGGATAGGAGCAAGGAACTCTGCCTCCTCGAGGCTTATCCAGTCGTGTTCCCTGATATTTCTGTATTCCCGTTCCACTTCTGATTCAATATGCTCATAATTATCGATCAAAGTCTGCATATCAGGCGCGGATTCGTTTTTTACAGGGAAAAAAGTGTTTTTTTTCGAATTGACAAAACATAAGGTTTCTTTTCCTTGATATTTTAATGCAGCAAATTTCATTTTCATCATCCTTTCATTTGAACATTTTAACATATTTTGCCTTTGGCGGGGAGACGGTGCATTGATAAAATATTTTTCTGAACTGGTCATCTTAATAATTCTGATTTTTATAAGCATTGAGGATGTAAAAACCATGACGGTTCCTGCTTCAGGCACCCTTGGGGTTTTCTTATCCGGTGCATTTCTGTGTCTGTCGGGCGCAGAAACTCCGGCTTTTTATTTTAAAGGGTGGCTTGTACTTACATTTACAGCATTTATCACCGCCTTTTTATCAAAAGGCCTTGGGGGAGGGGATGTTAAACTTTTCTCAGCTTTAGGCTTTGCTTTAGGAGCATTAGAAGGTATTAAGCTGTTTGTTTATTCATTTCTTTTATCCGGATTCTTTGTCCTGCTGATAAAAATACTGCCCGGACGAATAGTTGTAATAAACCGCCTCAAACAAAAAAAAGAAATGCCTTTCGTGCCGTTTATAGCGGCTTCTGCCTTCTTGATTTTTACCAAAAATCTATTATACTGTTTATAGTTTTAATTAGTATACAGGGAAGGGAGATATTATGCGTAAAGTAAGGCACCTGATAGAGCCCACGGATTTTACTATAAAGGAACTTGAAGATCTGTTTGAGCTTGCGGATCTTATTATTGAGAATCCCCGAAAATATTCCCGTCAGTGTGACGGAAAGATTCTTGTCACCCTGTTTTATGAGCCCAGCACCAGGACACGTTTCAGCTTTGAGGCGGCTATGATGAGACTGGGAGGAAATATTCTGGGATTTTCGGATCCGAACTCAAGTTCCACCGCTAAGGGAGAAAATATTCTCGATACTATAAGAATAGTAAGCGGATATGCCGATATTGCAGTAATGAGACATCCTGTCGAAGGCGGTCCCAAGGCTGCTTCGCTGTATTCCAAGATACCGGTAATTAATGCCGGCGACGGAGGACATCAGCATCCTACACAGACCCTTACAGACCTATACACAATAAGGTCAAAATTCGGAAGGCTTGACAACCTGAAAATAGGTATCTGCGGCGACCTGAAATACGGACGAACCACCCATTCTCTGGTTAAAGCCATGTCAAGATATGAAAACAACACGTTTTCGTTTATTTCACCTGAAGAACTGAAAATGCCCGCATACATATGCGATGAACTGAATCGCAACGGCGGAGATCAGTATAAAGAATTCAGAACTATCGAAGATGCAATAGGCGATGTGGATATTCTTTATATGACCCGGATTCAGCGGGAAAGATTTTCAGATCTTGAGATGTACGAACGAGTAAAGGATTCGTGTATTCTGACAACAGACAAAATGAAGCTGGCGGGAGAAAACATGATAGTTCTTCATCCACTGCCGAGAGTTAATGAAATTCATCCTGATGTGGATGCCGACGAAAGAGCATGCTATTTCCAACAGGCCGAAAACGGCATGTATGTCAGAATGTCTCTTCTGATGCTTCTCCTGGACGAAACCGGAGATTTTTATAACGGAAAGGTTCTCCCGGTTAACGATTCCATGACATCTGTTGTGGAAATGGACGAATGCAGAAATCCAAAATGCATAACCGGATACGAACCGTCGCTGAAGCAGAGATTTATCACTTACGGTGACGGTACTAAAGTATGCGATTACTGCGGCGCCGTGTTGGAAAAATATTGTACAGGCGATAAATAGATGATATAATTATTCAGGTATAACATGCCGTGCATGGAGGGATATTAATGGAAGCTAAATATAAACGAATTTTATTAAAAATCAGCGGCGAAGCCCTCGCAGGCTCAAATAAATTCGGGCTTGACGAAGAAATGCTGAACATGGTTGCAACACAGGTAAAAAGTGTTCTTGACCTGGGTGTTCAGGTTGCGGTTGTTGTGGGAGGCGGAAATTTCTGGAGAGGCAGAACAAGCAACTCTATGGACAGAGCAACAGCGGACTATATGGGAATGCTTGCAACAGTAATTAATTCACTGGCGCTGCAGGATGCTTTTGAAAGAAACGGAATTCCTACAAGAGTGCAGACCGCTATTGAAATGAGAGAAGTTGCTGAGCCTTACATAAGAAGAAAAGCTATGAGTCATCTCAGAAAAGATATCGTGGTTATCTTCGGAGCGGGAACAGGAAATCCTTTCTTCTCAACAGATACAACAGCAGCTCTCAGAGCAGCTGAAATCGAAGCAGAGATTATACTTCTGGCGAAAAAAGTTGATGCTGTATATGATGACGATCCTGAAATAAATCCTGATGCAAAGAAATTCGACACTCTTACTCACAGAGATCTTCTTGACAAAGGACTTGGTGTTATGGATTCCACAGCAGCATCTTTATGTATGGAAAATAATATTCCGATTCATGTTTTCGGATTAAATGAAGAGAACAGTGTGCTCCGTGCTGTTTACGGAGAAAAAATAGGTACTTTGATTAAGTAAACTCACAGAAAAGCTGTATATGCTTATTTATGAAAGGAGAATTATTATGGCAAATCGTTTTGAGCAGCACGAAGCAATGATTGAAAAAATCGAAAAATCCATCAGTTTCCTTAAAGAGGACCTGAATACGCTCAGAGCAGGCAGAGCAAACCCTGCTATTCTTGACAAGGTTATGGTTGATTATTACGGAACACCTACACCGCTTAAAAACCTCTCAAACATCTCTGTTCCGGAACCGAGACTCCTTGTTATTGCACCTTTCGATCCTAAGAGCATCGGAGATATCGAAAAAGCCATCAATATCGCGAATATAGGCATTAACCCTTCTAATGACGGAAAGGTTGTAAGACTTGCAATTCCTCAGGTTACAGAAGAAAGAAGAAAAGAGCTTACAAAAACAGCTAAGAAAATGGGTGAGGAAACAAAGGTTGCAGTAAGAAATCTCAGAAGAGACATCAATGATGAACTCAAGAAGATGGAAAAAGCCAGCGAAATTACCGAGGACGATTTAAAGGGTGCTCTGGACGAAGCCCAGAAAATCGTTGACGAATACATCAAGAAGATTGATTCTATCGTTGCGGACAAAGAAAAGGAAATCATGGAGGTTTAGTTTTGACCGCGATTCCTGATATGACAGGCTATCTCATGGAAGAAGCCGAAACAATTTTAAAAGAAGCCGGAGCAGATTTCATATTCACAGAGACGTCGTCTCCGAGAAATGATGTGAAAGGCGAAGAAAAAAGAGTCGTGCGTCAGGTAGAAGACAACGGGGTTATTAAAATTACCTTATGCAGATATTGACTGATAAACGGGACTGTTCTGTCAGATACTGACGGAACCGTCCTTTTCTCATAAATTGAAGGAGAATGAATAATGACTGATACATTTGACATAGATTATAACAGACTTCCTTCACATGTTGCCGTTATCATGGACGGAAACGGAAGGTGGGCAGCAGCAAAAGGTATTCCAAAGCTTTCCGGTCATAAGGCCGGCATGGAGGCGCTTAAAAAAATCGTCAGAAAATCCGGAGAAATAGGGCTTGAATATCTTACTGTGTATGCCTTTTCAACGGAGAACTGGAAGCGCTCTGACGAAGAAGTAGGCGGCATCTTCCAGATTCTGGTTTACTATATGGAAAGGGAGATAAAAGAGATTCACAAGCAGAATGTAAAGGTCAATATACTCGGAGATTACTCCGTTATCCCGGCAAAGGCTGAAAAAGCCGTCAGAGACGCTGTTGAGCTGACTAAAAACAATACCGGTCTGCAGTTCAACATTGCGCTGAATTACGGCGGGAGAGACGAAATAACCAGGGCAGTAAAAAGAATCGCCGAAGAAATAAAGTCCGGTAAGCTTTCTGTCGATGACATAGATGAATCGGAGGTCTCAGCAAGACTTTTCACTGCGGGCATGCCCGATCCGGACCTTATTATCAGAACCAGCGGTGAACTGCGTCTGAGCAATTTCCTGCTGTGGCAGTCGGCTTACAGCGAGTATTATTTTACGGACTGTCTCTGGCCTGATTTCGATGAGGCGCAGTATCTTGGTGCAATCAGCGAATATCAGAACAGAAAAAGAAATTTCGGGGGAAGATAGAACATGAAAACGAGAATTATTTCGGGACTTATTATGGCTCCGCTGCTGATAGTTGTATTTCTGGGCGGTGCAGTGTTAAAAGCCACAGTTTTAATAATAAGCATTGTTGCGGTATATGAATTTTTTAAAATTCATAAAAAGGAAGGTTTTGTCGGAAGCCTGCCCATAGCCGTCTGCTCTGTAGCGGCACTGTATACTCTGAATTTTCTGGGAGTCGATCAGAAGTATTACGTACTCTGGCTCGTCGCAAGCGTAATTGCCTGCCTGATTTACATGTTCAATATTGACAAAAGAACCCCCGCAGATGCGGTTCTGACAGTCACGGGTATTATTTATGTAGTTTTTTTTGCTTTCCATATAGCATGGATTACGGATTTAGAAGGCTTTGAAATATTTACATGGATGGTGCTTATTACAGCGCTGGTTACGGATATAGCTGCATATTTTTCCGGCTTTTTCTTCGGAAAATTCCATTTCTTCGGAGATAAAAAACTTTGTCCCAAAATCAGCCCCAAGAAGACCAGAGAAGGTGCCGTGGGCGGAGTATTCTGGTGTGCTCTTATATCGGCTCTGTTCGGTGCGATTTTGACTGACGGTTTGTGGCTGCACTGTCTGATAATGGGAGTTCTCGGAAGCATTGCAGGTCAGCTGGGAGATTTGACTGCTTCAATATTTAAGAGAAAAGCCGACGGTCACGGAGGAGTAATGGACAGAATCGACAGCATTTTGTTTACAGCTCCTGTAATATGCTGGTATGTTCAGATATTTCTTGTAAAATAGTCAATTTTAAAAATATTAACGGAGATAAATGATGGGATTAAAGAAAAAAATAGCACTGCTGGGCTCAACCGGTTCCATAGGAACTCAGGCACTGGACGTTATAAGAAACAATCCTGACAGATATGAAGTATCTGTTCTTTCCTGCGCGGAAAATACAGAGCTCCTTGAACAACAGATTATTGAATTTCGTCCCGAAGCGGTTGTAACAAAGCACGAAGAAGATGCTTCAGCTTTGTCAAAGAAATATACTGATATTGAGTTTTCGTGGGGAAAACAGGGATTGAGTGACGCTGCAAGACTGACATCAAATGATCTGGTTCTCAATGCTCTTGTGGGAATGCAGGGTATGGTTCCCACATATGAAGCGATAAAAGCAGGCAAAAATATCGCTTTGGCTAACAAGGAAACTCTTGTGGCCGGAGGCGACATAATTATGGATACCGCGGCAAAAAACGGTGTGTCCATAATTCCTGTGGACAGTGAGCACAGTGCCGTGTTCCAGAGTCTTCAGGGAAACGAAAACAACAGAATAAAAAAAATAATACTTACCGCATCAGGAGGACCTTTCAGAGGATACAGCGAAGATATGCTGAGACAAGTCAAATTATCTGATGCTCTTAAACATCCGAACTGGAGCATGGGGAAAAAAATAACCATCGATTCTGCCACAATGATAAATAAAGGACTTGAAGTTATTGAAGCACATCATCTCTTCAACGTGCCCGGCGATAAAATTGAGGTTGTTGTTCATCCCCAGAGTATTATACATTCCATGGTTGAATATGAAGACAGGGCAGTAATTGCCCAGCTGGGGCTGGCGGATATGAGAGTACCTATTGCCTATGCATTCTCTTATCCAAACCGCATTGTACTCAACGAAAAAAGCCTTGATCTCACTGAATTGGGCAGTCTTACTTTTGAGAAACCTGACATGAAGGTGTTTAAGGGACTGAGAATTGCTTATGAAGCTCTTAAAGCGGGAGGAGGGGCTCCCTGTGCTTTCAATGCGGCTAACGAGGAACTTGTAGGAATGTTCCTTGAAGGAAGAATCGGTTTTACCGATATTCATGATAATGTGGAGCGAATTATGGAAGAATATGCTCCCGTACCGGCGGACAGCATTGAACAGATTCTTGAACTGGATGCCGAAATAAGAAGAAAGGTAAAGGGGAAATGCTGAAAACTGTTATAATTGTAATTATAATGTTTGAAGTGCTTATTATTGGCCATGAATTAGGTCATTTTATCACTGCAAAAAAAGTGGGAATAAAGATTAATGAGTTTTCTATAGGTATGGGTCCTGCTGTATTCAGGAAACAAAAGGGAGAAACACTGTATGCTTTAAGGCTGTTTCCTATAGGCGGCTATGTGGCAATGGAGGGTGAAGATGATGACTCAGACGACGAGAGGAGCTTTAACAGGAAAACAATTCCTGAAAAGATTCTTGTGGTATCCTCCGGAGCTGTAATGAATTATCTGATGGCAGTGCTTGTTCTCGTCGTTATGATAATGATGATAGGCACACCCACAAATTCTCTCAGAGATATTGACGAAGGCAGCCCGGCTGAGCTGGCAGGCCTTCTTCCCGGCGATACCATAATAAGTATCGATGGTATCGAAACGGATAACTGGAATGATATTACGGGACAGATAAGAAGCAAAAGTGAAGGAGATATTATCTCCGTTGAAATAAAAAGAGACAAAGCAGAAAATACATTCGTAAAAGATATTCCTGTCATGAAAAATGACAGCGGAAATATGTATATAGGAATATTTTCACGTTATGAAAAAAATATTTTCGTGGCAATAAAGCAGGGTTTTATCAATTCCTTCGAACTGATAAAGCTTATATTCAAATCACTTGAAATGATTATTACAGGAGAAGCCTCTGTAAAAGAAGTCGTCGGACCTGTGGGTATTGTCAGTGTAATGGGAGATTCTTCGTCATACGGTGCTGCATATGTTCTTTATCTGACAGCGCTTATCGGCGTAAATCTGGCAATTGTAAACCTTCTTCCTCTTCCGGCTCTTGACGGCGGAAGACTGCTGTTCCTTATAATCTCGGGAATAACAGGAAAACCCGTAAATCCGGAGCTGGAGGGCAGAATTCATTATCTCGGTTTCATGGCTCTTCTTGTACTCATGGTAATGGTGACAGTAAAGGATATTAATCAGTTTATTCTATAGCAGGTGGCAAAAATGAGAAACAGTCTAAAAGTAATGTGCGGAAATGTTCAGATAGGCGGAGGAGCTCCGGTTTCCATACAGTCAATGACAAATACAAAGACAGAACAGGCAGATAAAACAGTGGAACAGATACTCAGACTGGAAGAGGCCGGCTGTGAGATTATCCGTGCTGCCGTTCCTGATATTAAAAGTGCTTTGGCTTTCGAGCATATAAAATCAAAAATTCATATACCGCTTGTGGCCGATATTCATTTCGATTACAGGCTGGCGGTTGCGGCAATAGAATCCGGTGCCGATAAAGTAAGAATAAATCCCGGAAATATAGGGGATGACGACAGACTGTATAAAGTTGTGGATTCCGCAAAAAAACACGATATACCGATCAGAGTAGGGATTAATTCCGGATCTCTTGAAAAAAGCATTCTTGAAAAATACAACGGAGTCACAGCTGAGGGGCTGGCGGAAAGCGCGTTGAACAATATTAACAGAATTAAAAAAATGGATTACGATAATATTGTAGTTTCCATAAAATCCTCTGATATTCAGATGAATTATGACGCACACCGCATTCTTGCCGACAAAACAGACTGTCCGTTTCATATAGGAATTACTGAGTCAGGTACGGTAAACAGCGGAAAAACCAAATCCGCAGCGGGGCTGGGAGCTTTGCTTTTAAGCGGGATCGGCGACACCCTCAGAGTCAGTCTTACCGGTGACCCTGTAAGGGAGGTCCGCTATGCTAAAGACATCCTCAAAGCCTGCGGTAAAAGGCAATTCGGAATAAACTTTATTTCATGTCCGACCTGCGGAAGAACAAGAGTAGACCTGGAAAAAATCGCGATGAAGATAGAGGAGCTTACTGCCGATAAGGGCAAGAATATTACGGTGGCAATTATGGGCTGTGAAGTTAACGGACCCGGAGAAGCAAGAGAAGCCGACTGCGGAATTGCTTTCGGTAAAGACCGGGCGGCAGTTTTCAGGAAAGGTGAAATTTTTGCAACAGAAAATACCGAAAATGCAGTAAAAACACTTTTGGAGGTCATAGATAAAATATAATGGAAGAACTTATACTAAGATACATTAATGCAAAAGAGCTTGGATTTCCGGAGAACACATCTCCGGATTTGTATTTGAATAATGCAAGCTTCAGCGAAGCGGCGGGAGCCTTGGATTTAAACATGACTTCCAATTTTGTGGTGCCGTCATATATTCTCGATGTGGTCCGTTCGTCAATAATGGATAAAATACCGGGAGTTAAGGATGTGCGTTTCAATTTTAAATACGATAATATGGTAGAACTGAAGAGAAGCACTGCTGCCGTGCCTGTAAATGAAAACGGAATAATGAAAATCAGAGATTTACGAGTTTCGGAAACACCGGTTCAGATTGAAGGGCAGGTACTTTTCAAAGAGGTAAGAAAACTTAAAAGCGGACGTTCTCTTCTTATTCTCCATGTTACGGATTACTCGGAAACAATAGCTGTAAAAAAATTTCTGGGAGTAAAACAGGCATTAACCCTTCCGGATGAAATACACGAAGGCTGCTTTGTAGCTGTATCGGGAACGGTACAGAAGGACAATTTTGAAGACAGTACCGTGCTAATGGCAAAAAAAGTAGGATACATAGGAGAGGCGGATTTCAACAAAAGGACCGATACCGCTCCGGAAAAAAGAATTGAACTTCATGCTCATACAAAGATGAGTAAAATGGACGGGCTTCCTACGCCTAAAGAACTGGTGGCAAGAGCCGCAGAGTGGGGCCATGAAGCGGTTGCAATTACAGACCACGGCGTGGTACAGTCTTTTCCTGATGCAATGAATGCCGGAAGGAAAAACGGAATTAAAATCCTGTACGGAATGGAAGGCTATCTCGTCAATGATATTAATGAAGGTGAATCAATTCCTCTGGACGGCGAATTTGTCGTATTTGACCTGGAAACAACGGGATTCTCTCCGGCGGCAAATGAAATCATTGAAATAGGTGCCGTCAGAGTGAAAGGAAGAAAGATACTGGAGGAATTTCATTCCTTTGTAAAGCCTGTAGAAGATATACCACAGAATATTACAGTGCTTACGGATATAACGAATGAAATGGTTGCTGATGCTGATCCCGCTGATATAGTTGTTCCAAAGTTTATTGAATTTGCCGGAGATGCTGTAATGGTAGCCCACAATTCTGCTTTTGACATGTCATTTATGAAAATGAATGCTTCAAGGCTGGGTATACCTTTTGAAAACAGGGATGTGGATACTCTCTATCTGTCCAGAGTTCTTCTTCCCGAGCTTAAAAGGCACAGACTGGATTCTCTGGCAAAGCATTTCGGTATAAATCAGGGGCATCATCACAGAGCAGATGACGACGCCAGAACCACTGCCACTATTCTTCTGAAATTTTTTGATATTATGGAGGAAGCCGGCATCGATAATGTTAATGATGCCTCCAGAGTAAACTGCATCGGCATAGATTACAAATCAAAAGATACAAATCATATAATACTTCTGGCAAAAAATAAAACCGGTCTTAAAAATCTGTATAAACTGGTCTCCATGTCCCATCTGGACTATTTTTATAAAAAGCCCAGAATACCTAAATCCGTTCTGTCAAAGTACAGAGAAGGTATAATTGTAGGCGGAGCCTGTCAGGACGGGGAGATATTTCAGAGTGTGCTTAACGGGAAAAAGTATGAAGAATGCCTGAAAATTGCGGATTTTTACGATTATCTGGAGCTTCAGCCCCTTTCAAACAATGAGTTTCTCATAGAAAACGGCAGGGTAGAAGACCGGAACGCTCTGATAAAAATCAATAAAACAATTGTGGATATGGCCAAAGACCTTAAAAAGCCTGTCGCTGCAACTTCCGATGTGCACTATATGGAGCCCGAGGATGCCATCTACAGGAAAATTATTATGAAAGGTCAGGGATTCAAGGACGTTGAGTCCGACAACGGTCTGTTTTTCCGCACTACCGGAGAAATGCTGGAGGAATTCTCCTATCTCGGTGAAGAGGATGCCTACAATGTGGTGATAAAAAATCCGAAGATTATCGCTGACAGCATTGAAGTTTTCGATCCTGTCCCCGCCGAAAAATATCCTCCTAAAATAGAGAATTCCGATGCTAATCTGAGACAGCTGTGCTATGACAAGGCACACGAAATTTACGGAGACACTCTTCCGGAAATAGTTGAGAGCAGACTGGAAAGAGAGCTGAATTCCATAATAAGCAACGGCTATGCGGTAATGTACATAATAGCCCATAAACTTGTGGCAAAATCAATGTCGGACGGATATGTTGTAGGCTCCAGAGGATCTGTAGGTTCCTCCTTTGCCGCTACCATGAGCGGAATCACCGAGGTAAATCCTCTTCCTCCTCATTACATATGTCCAAACTGTAAGCATTCTGATTTTGATACGGATAAGGAATATGACTGCGGTGTGGACCTTCCCGATAAAATATGTCCGGTATGCGGTACTCCTTACAGAAAAGACGGTTTTGATATACCTTTTGAAGTTTTTCTGGGCTTCAAAGGCGATAAGGAGCCGGATATAGACCTCAATTTCGCCGGAGAATACCAGCCGGTGGCTCATAAATTCATAGAAGAGCTTTTCGGTAAAAATCACGTTTTCAGAGCCGGCACTATCGGTACTGTGGCAGCGAAAACGGCTTACGGATATGTGATGAAATACTTCGAGGAAAAAGGAGAAAAGGTCAGCAAATGGGAGGTTGCAAGACTGGCAAAGGGCTGCGAGGGGGTAAAAAGAACCACAGGTCAGCACCCCGGCGGCATAATAGTAGTGCCGAAGGAAAATGATATTCATGAATTCTGCCCTGTGCAGCACCCTGCAGACGACAGCTCGAACGATATTATTACCACGCATTTCGACTACCATTCGATTGACTCGAACCTCCTCAAGCTGGACATACTTGGTCACGATGGTCCGTCTATTATAAAAATGCTTGAAGATATAACAGGAGTGGATCCGAACAAGGTTCCTCTTAAGGATGAGAAGGTGGATCTGCTGTTCACGGGAACATCCAGCCTGGGAATAACAGATGACAGATTTAAAATAGACAAAGGGAGTCTGGGAATTCCCGAATTCGGAACAAAATTCGTTCGCCAGATGCTGGAAGACACAAAGCCTAAAAGCTTTGCCGACCTGGTAAGAATCGCCGGCCTGTCTCACGGCACAGACGTATGGCTAAACAACGCCCAGGAATTTATACTGAACGGAACTACCGAGCTTAAAAATGTAATTTCAGTCCGTGACGATATACTGAACTATCTTCAGAAAATGGGAGTTGAATCTTCCAAGGCATTTAAAATAATGGAGGGTGTTCGAAAAGGAAAAGGCGTCAGCGATGAGGATGCTGCAATAATGCTGGAAAACGGGGTTCCTGAATGGTATCTTGAATCCTGCAGAAGAATTCAGTACATGTTTCCGAAAGCTCATGCCGTTGCCTATGTAATGATGTCATACAGAATTGCATATTTTAAGATATATTATCCTCTGGCATTTTATGCCACATATTTTACAATGAAGGTTTCGGATTTCAACTCAGAGGTTATATTAAAAGGTGTGGATGCTATAATTGATAAAATGAACGAAACCGAATCCAAGGGAAAATCTGCAGGTCAGAAAGAGCAGAGTGAGCTGCCGGTTCTGGAGCTGGCTCTGGAAATGTACTGCAGGGGCTTTGAATTCATGCCTGTCAGTCTTGAGCTTTCAGATGCGGAAAAATTCAAGGTGGTGGACAACAAAGTTCTCCTGCCCTTTGCCGCAGTTGCAGGCGTTGGAGAAAACGCGGCAAAAGCACTGTATAAAGAAGTGCAGAACGGACCGTTCCTCTCTATTGACGAGCTCAGGAAACGAACCAGGCTGAACAAGACCGCGATAGAGGCTCTTGAAAACAGCGGTGTTCTTAAAGGAATTCCGAAGTCAGATCAGCTTTCTTTCTTTTAGACAGCTGAAATAAATATATTATTCAATTATTCAGGGAAAGCTATCCCTGACAGTTTAAGAATTTGCGAGGTTAGAGCGATGATATACGTGGGTATCGATATCGGAGGCACCAATATTAAAACCGGGATTTTTGACAGTGATTTCAATATTATTTCCAAAACTTCCTGTCCATTCCCGAAAGGACAGACTTCAGAGCGTATCTGTGAAATTATCAGGGAAGAAACCATGAAGCTGATGAGAGAATCAGGAAAAGACTATGATGAAATTGCGGCAGCAGGTGCTGCAGTTCCCGGAAGCATTGATTCCGCCGGCGAAGTTGTTATAAACGCTCACAATCTGGGTTTTAATAATACTCCATTGAAAAAACAGCTTTCTGACTGTTTCCCGGGGAAAACAATCGTTCTTTAAAATGATGCGGACGCTGCGGCTTTTGCAGAACTGAAAGCCGGTGCTCTTAAAGGAGTAAAAACCGGTGTTTTTCTGACAATAGGAACCGGCATCGGAGGCAGTCTTATAATCGGCGGAGAGATTTTCAGAGGAGGCCGTGGAAACGGCGCCGAGCCGGGACATATTATCATAGATTATTACGGTGAAAAATGCACCTGCGGGAATGTCGGCTGCGCTGAATCCGTATGCAGCGCCACCTGGCTGAAAAAACAGGGTATGAAGCTGGTTAAAAGCGGCAGTGATTCCCTTGTTTACGTAAAATCCGGAGGAGATCCTGAAAAGGTTTCGGCCAAAACAGTGATAGATTCTGTGAAATCCGGAGATACTGCTGCAATAAGAATTTTCAATGAGTATCTGGAGTATCTGGCTTCCGCTGCAGCTTCCATAGCGAATCTTATTGACCCGGAAATTATCGTAATCGGCGGAGGAATCAGCAGTGCGGGAGACATATTATATATTCCATTAAGAATAAAAGTAAACGAAAAAACATTTTTTGATGAAGAGTATACGATACTGCCGGCCCTGATGGGAAACGACGCAGGAATGACAGGCGCAGCAATGAAGGCTGCAGAAATGACAGGAGACAGATATGAAATTCAGAAGTGAAGGAACTTTAAAAAAGACTCCGGAAAATGCAGCGGTAAGATGCTGCTTCAAAGCGATGGGGTACACAGATTATGAGCTGGACAGCAGGCCTGTTATAGGTATAGCTAATTCATGGAACACCATCGTTCCGGGACACTACAACCTTAAGGATGTGGCAGAACATGTAAAAAAAGGGATATATTCAAACGGAGGCACCGCAGTGGAATTCGGAGTCATAGCCGGCTGCGACGGAGTTGCCGACTGGGATAACGGAATGAATTTTGTCCTTCCGTCCAGAGAGGTTATATGTGATTCGGTTGAACTTCAGGTGCGTATGAGTCATCTGGATGCTGTAGTTCTTCTGGGCTCCTGCGACAAGATAGTACCCGGCATGCTGATGGCTGCGGCAAGACTTAACATACCGGCAATACTGCTTAACGGCGGACCTATGCTTGGCGGTGCGGAATTTGACGGAAGACAGTCAGACCAGACAACCCCAGATGAAGCTGTGGGCATGCTTGCTTCCGGAAAGATAAGCGAGCAGGAATTCATGAATCTGGAGGAGACATCTGTTCCGGGCTGCGGCTCCTGTGCGTATCTCGGAACCGCAAATTCCATGGGATGCGTGGCGGAAGCTCTGGGAATGTCACTTACAGGATCCGCGCTCATACCGGCGGTTTATGCGGAACGTCTGAGAGCTGCTTTTGAGACCGGCAGAGCAGTCTGTGATCTTGCCAGAAAAGGTATAAGACCCAGAGATATAATAACCAAGAGGTCAGTGCGAAATGCAATAAAGACAGTAAATGCTGTTTCTGCTTCCACAAACACGGTCCTTCATCTTTCCGCTATTGCAAAGGAAGCAGGTCTTGATATGGACGTGGTCAGGGAATTCAAAAATGCCGGTAAAGAAACTCCGCATATTGCAAAGGTTAATCCTTCGTCAAAATGGACTATGGAGGACTTTTATAAAGCAGGAGGGATTCCCAGAGTGATGACAAATCTGGGGGATATAATTGATACCGGAGTCATGACCTGCAGTGGGAAAACCCTCGGTGAAAATCTGGCTTCATACAGATACCTTTATCCTGAAAACCGTGATATTATCAGAACTCCCGATGCACCTTTCAGCGAATTCGGGGGCATTGCCGTTCTTGAAGGAAATCTGGCTCCTGATACGGCAATTACGAAGCCCGGAGCTTATTCGGAAAAACTGAGATATTTTAAAGGCAGAGCAAGAGTATTCGACGGAGAAGAGGCTGCGAACAAAGCGATTCTGGATGGTAATATAGATCCCGGCGATGTTATTGTAATAAGATATGAAGGACCTAAAGGCGGTCCGGGCATGAGAGAAATGTACCATGCCATGAAATATCTGTACGGTATGGGTATGGGCGAAGTCACGGCACTGATTACCGACGGAAGATTTTCCGGAACAAACAACGGATGCTTTGTGGGACATATTTCTCCCGAAGCAGCGGAGGGCGGTCCTATAGCAGCAGTCAGGGACGGAGACGAAATAGAGATAGACGTGAATGCGGGAAAAATATCTGTAAATCTGAGCGATGAAGAAATCAGAAACCGCCTGAAAGACTGGACTCCTCCCGAAAAAAACATACCGGACGGTTATTTAAAAAGATACGTCAGACTGGTGACTTCCGCCGGCAAAGGAGCTGTTCTGGAGTAAAAATACATAATATACGGTGTTTTTTATGAATTAAAGCAATATATATTGGATTAAAATATAAAACATCTTGCAAGATTTTTTTTTTAATGGTATAATTAGTCAATCAAAATAAAAGTTATCGTAAGAGAGTGGGCAAAACCCACTCTCTTGGCTTTAGATAACAGTATTTGTTAAGAAAAGGTGGTGATACAGGTGGCTAAGCTTAAAATAACAGATATTGTTGAAAGAGAACTGGCAGATTTTCTCCCCGAAAACGGCTATGAATTATTTATGAGCGAATACGTAAAAGAGGGAAAAGACTGGTATCTGAGAATCTACGTGGATAAACCCGGCGGCAGCATATCTATTGAAGACTGTGAAAAAATAAGCGGCTTCATCGGCAAAAGGCTCGATGAGCTGGACCCGATAGAAAAAAACTATTTTCTGGAGGTTTCATCACCGGGGCTTGACAGACCTCTTATAAAAGATTCCGACTATGTAAAATATAAAGGTGAAATTATGAATATGCTTCGTAAAACCGTCTGTGCTATGGCTCTGGGTGCAGTGACTTTAGCACCGGTGATGAGTACAACCGTGTTTGCTGCACCTGTGGCAGCGTCGGAGCAACAGGCAACTGCCA
>JAUNCY010000038.1 GCA_030526325.1 Bacillota bacterium | reverse complement strand
CCCGTTGCTTTCATATATAAATCTCCTTTTGCTCTTTTTTTCATTACTATTTTTTGCGCAATTCGGGAATTTATACAGAAAGAGTTAAGCTACTTTATTCCCCACACAATAGTCACTGTGTCATCCACTTTTATATCATCCGGTGCCATATCCATGTCATAGCAGTCTGCGCTTTTACAAATCGTGTCCACAGGTTCCGCCATTTCACTCATATATGTAGTTACAAAATTTATTTCTCTCCAGGAGTAATCTATATTCTCCACTCCGCATAAAGTCATCCCCGAAGCCCGGCACAGTATTTCGGCCTTTTTCCGGGAATCCTCGACTGCTCTGGCCATAACCTCGTTTTTTATTTCCTCACTGTTCTTCACCGTATAGTCAATTTTGAATTCCGGCGATACGGAACTGCGCGAAAGATTATACAGAATGGAACCCAAAAGATTTTTGTTATCAGCGAATTCCACTTTAACATCGCGAGTGAAGCTGTATCCGATATGCCTTCTTTTGTAGCTGCCGTCAGCGTCTTTATAACTTTCATATACAGTCTCCACATCAAACGACATTGTCTTTACTTCATCTCTCAAAAACCCAAGGTCTTCAAAAATATCCTTTACGACCTTTGTTTCATGAGCAGACCTTTTCAGAGCCTCGTCATACTCCTTGCTTTTTCCCTCCAGACGAATCGTTAGTCTTACAGTATCAGGTTTGACCTGCATTCTCCCCTTGCCGGTTACTCTTATCGTTTTTTCCATAATAATATCCTCCCTTTTACCGGCTATCCTATGCGATGCATAGAATGCCTTTTTCTTACAGATTTATTGTACGAAAAAAAGCAGGGACGCGGTCGCTCTGCAAGCGACAAATCACTTTCCTGCTTTTGATTCTCCGGTACTGCTTTTATTTTCCAGAGACTGAACAAGCTGAAGAATTTCTTCTGCTTTCCTTCGGTTGTCTGAAATTTTGTATTTAATAAATGGTTTCCTTCCGGCATTTACTGTCGCCCTTGATCCTACGGTACTGACCATATTCAGTATCATATCAGGTGTCAGCTTATTGCTTGCAAGGAAGGTCAGTATTACCTCTCCGTGTTTTTCCGTAATCTTCTCAATTCCGAGAGTCCTTGCGGAAGATTTAATCTGTCCTACAATTATAAGGTTCTGAACAGCCTTTGGAATATCTCCGAACCGGTCAATCAGTTCATCGATAATATCCATCTTGTCAGCTTCCGAGGTTACATCCGCAATTTTATGGTAAATCTCGATTCTTTGAGTTTCATCCTCAATGTATTTTTCCGGAATATATGCATTGAAATCCAGTTCAAAGGAAGTTTCCGGCAGCTCCTCGGGAGTCCTCTCTCCCTTAAGAACACTCATGGTTTCTTCCATGAGTTTGCAGTACAGTTCATATCCTACGGAAACCATATGGCCGCTCTGCTCCGTTCCAAGAATATTTCCCGCTCCTCTCAGCTCCAAATCCCGCATCGCCAGCTTAAATCCGGCTCCGAGCTCTGTAAAATCCTTGATTGCAGTCAGTCGTTTCTCCGCAATTTCAGTAAGAACCTTATTCTTCTGATACATAAGGTATGCGTAAGCCATACGATTTGACCGGCCGACTCTTCCCCTGAGCTGATACAGCTGAGAAAGACCGAATCTGTCCGCATCGAGAATTATCATGGTATTAGCGTTAGGAATATCCACACCCGTTTCAATAATGGTGGTGCATACCAGAACATCGCTTCGATGCTCAATAAAATCAATTATTACGTTTTCAAGAGTATCCTCGTGCATTCGCCCGTGACCGACACTTACTTCTGCTTCCGGAACCAGCTGCCTGATATGCTCCGCAACTCTTCTGATATCCTTAACCCGGTTGTATACCACAAATGTCTGTCCGCCCCTGTCCATCTCACTGATGACGGCATTTCTGATAATATCATCATCCTGCTCCATAACATAAGTCTGAACCGGATATCTGTCTTCAGGAGGATCCTCTATAACGCTCATATCTCTGGCACCTATCAAAGACATATGAAGAGTCCTGGGTATTGGAGTTGCCGATAAAGTAAGCACGTCCACATTCCTTCGCAGCATTTTTATTGCTTCTTTGTGCTGTACTCCGAATCTCTGTTCTTCATCTATAATAAGCAGGCCCAGATCCTTGAACGCTACATCCTTGGACAGGAGACGATGGGTGCCGATAATTACATCTATTCTTCCCTTTCTGACATCGTCAATGATTTTTTCCTGCTGTTTGTCTGTCCTGAATCTGCTCAGCATTTCCACGTTGAACGGAAAAGGCTCCAGCCTTTCTTTGAATGTCGCATAATGCTGATTTGCCAGGATAGTCGTAGGTACAAGTATAGCTGCCTGTTTTCCGTCGGAAATACATTTGAACACAGCTCTCGCAGCCACCTCTGTCTTTCCGTATCCTACGTCTCCGCACAGGAGTCTTTCCATAGGCACCGGCTTTTCCATATCCTTCTTGATTTCATCAGCACATTTTAACTGGTCATCGGTTTCCACATAAGGAAATGCATCTTCAAATTCCTTCTGCCAAATAGAATCCTGAGAAAATGCAAATCCGGGTATTGCTCTTCGCTGGGCAGAAAGCTCCATAATTTCCCGGGCCATCTGCTCTATCGCCGTTCTGACCTTCTGCTTTGTCTTCTTCCATTCAGAACCGGAAAGCTTGTTTACCCTGACGGTCGTATTGTCTCCTCCGATATATTTCTGCACGCTGTCCATCTGATCCACCGGAACGTAGAGCATATCCTCTCCCGCGTACTGAATCTTTAAATAGTCTCTTTTTATCCCTTCGATTTCAAGCTGCTGAATTTCTAAAAACTTACCGATTCCGTGATTATCGTGAACCACGTAGTCCCCGCGCTTTATGTCTACAAAAGACTTTATCGGCTTGGATTTTTTAGAATATTTTCCGGTCTTTCTTACTTTTGACGAAGCGAAAATGTCATTGTCCGATACCAGGACAAGCTTCTCATCCGTATATTCACTTCCCGAAACAAGCTTTCCGGTAACAATCCGGTCTGCGTAAACATCATTTCTGGACAGAAAATTCTTTAGATTTTCCTTCCGCTCCTCACCGGAGCATATGATTATGACCTCATAACCCCGTTTTTTATAGGCGCGCATATCCTCCAGAAACATTTCCATCTTTCCGCTGTAGGAAGGAAGTGCTCTTGTCTTAACCGATATTACCTCACTGAGTGAATCCACACCCTTCAGCCCTGTGGTAAAAGGTGTCATCACATAGGTCAGTCTTTTCGGCCTGTTTATCATATCAGTAAAATCAGACAGCTTTACAAAAAATTCAAAATCCTCCGGAACCGCGTCCCCCTTCTCCAGAACGGTTTTAAATTCCTCTTTAATTTCCTTTTCACTGAGAACAACTCTCTCCCTGACTCGTTCGTAGTCTTCGATTATAAGAATCCCGCTGTCTTCCATATAGTCAACGAGAGTTTCCGTCGAATCATAAAAATAGGAAATATAGTTTGAAAGGCTCTGGTTATTGGAGCCTGTCTCTATATTTTCGAGGAGCCTTCCTTTTCTCTGAGCCAGTTTATCCCGAGCCTCCGGCGACAGCTTTTTCATCTGTCTGTCATAAGCTCCGGCTATTTTCCCGCAGGCTTTTTTTCCTGTTTCTTCATCGTAAAGGAGCTGCCGGGCCGGAAATACGGCAACTTCATCGAGGGAATCCAGAGATCTTTGAGAGTTTATATCGAATTCTCTTATCGAGTCAATCTGCTCATCAAAAAATTCTACCCGGACAGGGTTCTCTCTGTCATAAGGAAAAATATCAATAATATCTCCCCTTATGCTGAACTGTCCTTTGATATCTACTGCCGCAGTTTTCTCGTACCCCAGTTCCGCAAAGGTTTTTCTCAGAAGTTCAATCGAGTACTCCTCATCTGCCTCAAGGGTCACAGCCTTGGCAGAAAATTCCTCCTTCGGCATTATCTTTCTCAGTGCAGATCCTACTCCGGCTATAAAAACACACGGTTTCCCTTTCGCAAGCTTTATTACACCTTTAAGTCTCTGCTCCAGAAATCCCCTGCTTTTAGCCTCATAATTCAAAAAGATTTTTTCATCCTCAGGAATAAGAATAATCTCTTTTTCTCCTGCAAGAAAAGAAAGGTCTTCAAACAGACCCTTCGCTCTTTGCTGAGATGAAGTTATAATAAAAACCGGCCTTTCTGTTTCATTTGATATTACAGAAAGAAGCGGGGCTGTTCGTCCCTCCGAAAGCCCCGAAATGTTAATAATACCTTCATTATATTCAGTTGTGCTCTTTATCTTCCTGAATCTGTCCTTCATCGCTGACCTCTTCCTGAAGTTTCTTCTGCTTCGGCGCTTTTTTAGTATTATATTCGCCCATGGCAATATCTATGCCCTTTTCAAGCCAGGCTCCAAGCGCTGATACAGAATTGTCTACAGCTTCCTGAATTTTCTTTTTTTCGTCTGCGGCAAAACCGCTCATAACAAAATCCACCATCTCTTCCCGATGTTCTTTCCCTATTCCTATCCTGAGTCTCGGGAAATCATCGAACTGCAGGTCATAAATTATGGATTTCATTCCGTTGTGCGTTCCCGCACTTCCTTTTTTTCTGATTCGTATCGAACCCATGGGTATATCCACATCATCGTATATGACCATAAGCTCCTCCGGTTCAATGCCGTAATAGCTTACAACCTCTCTGACACTCTGCCCGCTAAGATTCATATATGTCTGGGGTTTTACCAGCATAACCTTTTTACCGGCAACAAACCCTTCTCCTACCAGAGCTTTATGCTTAATACGATTCACCTTGATGCCGTGCTTTTCCGCAAAAGCATCAATGGTCAGAAAACCCATATTATGTTTTGTATTTTCGTACTTTCGTCCCGGATTTCCGAGACCTACAATAACGAACATCTTTTAGCCTTTCATATCAAAGAGCTTGCTTACCGAGTCGTTTGTGAATATTCTCATCATTGCTTCGGCAAACAGAGGCGCTACAGATAATGTTTTAATCTTAGGAATTCTCTTTTCCTCAGGAAGGTCTATAGTATTTAAAAGAATCAATTCACTTATTGCGGATTTTTCGATTCTTTCTATAGCTTTTCCGGAAAGGACTCCGTGAGTTGCACATGCATAAACCTTTTTTGCCCCCATATCTGCCAATGCATTTGCCGCATTGGTAATTGTTCCTGCTGTATCAATCATATCGTCCACGAGAATTACATTTTTGCCGTTAACCTCACCGATGATATTCATGATTTCAGATACGTTCGGCTTAGGTCTTCTTTTATCAACAATGGCAATCGGTGCGTCAAGAGGCTCTGCCATGTTTCTTGCTCTTGTTACACTTCCTATGTCAGGAGAAACTATTACCAGATCGTCCAGCTCCAGCTTTTTGAAATATTTTACCAGCACCGGAATTCCTCTGAGATGATCAACCGGAATATCGAAATATCCCTGTATCTGAGAAGCATGTAAATCCATAGTAATCACTCTGTCTGCTCCTGCGCTTACGAGCAGATCTGCAACCAGCTTTGCTGTAATCGGATCTCTTGCCTTTGCTTTTCTGTCCTGCCTTGCATATCCGTAGTATGGAATAACCGCATTGATTTTGCCTGCAGAGGCTCTCTTGAGAGCATCTATCATAATAAGCAGTTCCATGAGATTATTGTTAACAGGGTCACAGGTTGACTGGATAATAAATATGTCTCTTCCTCTGACGGTTTCATTGATAGATACCGAAATTTCTCCGTCGCTGAAAGTAGTAATTACCGAATCCCCCAATGCCTGTCCCATCAGCTTAGAAATCTCTTTTGCCAATTCGACATTTGAATTGCCCGCGAAAAGTTTAAATTCATTTCCGTGACGACTATTTAACATTTTTCTTCTCCTTTTTTTCCTTCATCTTTCTTTCGCCCCAGCCCGGGATGACTCTGTCCTTCGGTCTTCCCACAACGAGAGCTCCCATAGGAACATTTCTGGTTATGGTGGAACCTGCCGCAACATATCCGTTTTTTTCAACGTGAACCGGAGCTACAAGGTTTGAATTGCTGCCTATAAAAGCCTCATCTTCAACCGTGGTTCTGAACTTGTTTACGCCGTCATAGTTTACAAATACAACGCCGCAGCCTATATTTACATCTCTTCCCACGTCTGCGTCTCCGATATATGAAAGATGTGATGCTTTTGAACCATCACCAATGCTGGCATTTTTTACTTCAACAAAATCTCCGATTTTTACCTTGCTGCCCACATTGCTTCCCGGTCTGAGATATGCATAAGGACCGACAGAGGTTTTATCTCCGACTTTGCTGTCTATAATGGTTGAACTTTGAATTTCCGTTTCTCTTCCTATTACGGAATTTTCTATTCTGGAATTCTGACCGATAATACATCCTTCCCCTATAACGGATCTGCCCGTTATAATGACTCCGGGATATAAAACAGTATCTCTGCCTATTACGGCTTCCGTATCTATATATACCGCTTCAGGATTTATCATGCTTACTCCTTCGAGCATATGCTTATTGTTTATCCTTCTCCGCATAATGCCTTCCGCATCCGCCATCTGCACCCGGTTGTTAACTCCCATGATTTCCTCATTGTCCTTTACCGGGAAAGCGCCTGTCTTTTCATTCTGCATAACTGCAATTTCTATCAGGTCAGTAAGATAATATTCTCCCTGGGCGTTATTGTTGGAAATTCTTCCCAGATTTCGTTTTAATGACGCCGCATCAAAACAGTACATTCCGGAATTAATTTCATTTATTCTCTTTATTTCATCGTCAGCATCCTTTTCTTCCACTATCTTCAGCAGCCTGCCCTGAGAATCCTTTACAATTCTTCCGTATCCGAAAGGATTTTCCAGCACCGCTGTAAGCACCGAAACGCTGTTGTTTTCTTTAATATGATACTCCGCAAATTCCTTCAGTGTCTCTCCTGTAATCAGAGGAGTATCGCCGCACATAACCAGAACAATTCCTTCTTCGGGCAGTTCTTTCTGTGCCGTGATAACCGCATGACCAGTTCCGAGCTGTTCCTTCTGATGGACAAAAGTCAGTCCGCGATCCTTCATCTGCTCAGTAACCAAACCGGCACCATGCCCTACTATGACAATCTTTTGTTCTGCGCCCAAATTCTCCACTGCATCCAAAACATGGCCGAGCATTTCTTTTCCGCATATTTTGTGCAGAACCTTCGGAGTTTCCGACTTCATTCTGGTGCCCTGTCCGGCTGCCAGAATAAGAGCTGTAGCTTTCATTCTATCCCTCCTGTCATAATTTTTAGTATAACACTTATTGGAATATTCATAAAGAAGAAAAACAAAAAAAGAGAATCTTTAATAAAAGATTCTCTCGAAATTATTGTATTTTATACGTCTGCCTCAGGTGAGTCCTGCTTTGAAGCCAGAACTTTTTCGTATTCCGCAAAGATTGCGTCTTTTATCTTATTTCTTGTCTGTGATACCAAAGGATGTGCTATATCCCGGAAATCGCCTTCGCCCATTTTTCGGCTCGGCATTGCGATAAATAAACCGTTTTGTCCTTCGATAATTTTAATATCGTGCACAACGAATTCATCATCGAAAGTAACTGATGCAATTGCTTTCATTTTTCCCTCATCATTTACTTTTCTTACTCTTACATCTGTAATCTGCATACATTCACCATCCTTTTGCCTGATTTCGCCGTGTTGAAATAGTAAAAATTCCCCACTGTAGTAAAATAATACAATAAAAATTTTTCTTTTTCAAGTTAACATGCAATATTTTTATTATTTTTTTCACTTTCCATGAGTTTTTCGCAAAATTTTTGTCTCTTTTGCTTTTTTACTTTAAGGCATAACCTTATTCGGCGAAACGAATATGGATTTATGCGGATTATCGTGGTTATCGAGGTATAAAATAGGATAGTAATTATCCACCAGCTTTTTCTCAGGCTCTCTGGTTGCAATCAGTACTCCTATACCTACAGTTTCTACATCCAGTTCGGACAGCATTTCAGCCATTCCGCAGGCACTGCCGCCGCCTCGCATAAAATCATCTATAATAATCGCTTTTGTTCCCGGTACGAGGGATTTCTTGGATACGGACATCTTCTGAATTTTTCCGGAAGAACCGGATATATAGTTGATACTGAGAGTGGATCCCTCAGATATCTTTCCCTCTCGTCTCATTACAACAAGCGACAGATTAAGCGCCTCCGCAGCCATAAGGGCAAGAGCTATTCCTTTTGTTTCGATTGTTACTACGTAATCCGCGTTCAAGTCCATGAATCTTGTTGCAAAGATTTTTCCCGCCTGCTTTGTAACATGAGGGTCAAACATTATATCCGAAGTAAACAGGAACCCCCCCGTCAGCACCCTGCTGGGCTCATTCAGACGGTCTGACAGATATGTCTGAAACTCCTTTATCACACGTTCGGATACTCTGGGTATATACTTTACTCCTCCGGCAGCTCCGGCAACTGTCACTATTTCTCCGTCGCCAAGGTTTTCCACAATTTTCTTACAGATAGCAATATCCTCGCTGACAGTGGACTTTGCAGCCCCGAATAAATTTGTAAAAAAGTTCAGCGAAAACAGCTTTCCCGGACTCTCGGACAGTATTTTAATTATCGTTCCCGTTCGCTCTATTCTCTTCACAAAATCACCTCCATGGTCAAAATACTTCTCTCTTTTCCGAATTATAAATTGAATTTAACATATTTTATTCGATTCTTTTATTTATGTCAATTAGTGAGTTCTTTTTTGACTTTTTATGTTATAATCTTTTTGTATAAGGAGACGGATATCAGATGATTAATATAAAAGAACACAAACATTTTCATTTTATCGGAATCGGAGGCATAGGCATGAGCGCTCTGGCAAACATCATGCTGAGCAAAGGCTGCGAGGTCTCCGGATCTGACATCAAGCCCTCGGATATTACGGACAATCTGAAATCTTTGGGCGCCACAATTTTTACCAGCCATCAGGGCAGCAATGTTGACGGCAGCGATGCCGTTATTTATACTGCGGCGGTTTCGGATGAGAATCCGGAAATAGTTCGGGCAAAGGAATGCGGCATTCCTCTCTATTCCAGAGCGGATCTTCTGGGCAGCCTGATGCAGGATCAGCCGTACAGCATAGCTATTTCAGGAACCCACGGCAAAACCACCACCACTTCGATGGTTTCACTTATCCTCGAGCATGCCGGCTTTGATCCGACCATACTGGTCGGCGGCAACCTTCCTCAGATAAACGGAAATGTGAAGATAGGTTCAGGAGATTATTTTGTCACGGAGGCCTGCGAATACAGAGACAGCTTCCTGAGCATGAGACCTAATGTTGAAATTATTCTCAATATAGATTCGGACCATCTTGACTATTTTAACGATATCGAGCATATTGCAAGATCTTTTTCAAAATTCGCTTCGCTGGTGCCTGAAGACGGTCTGGTTGCAGCATATGCGGCAAACGCTTTTGTTGCCGGCGTCATCAAAAACCTGAAATGCAATGTGGTAACTTTCGGCTTTGGAACTGTATTTGACTATGGTGCCGACGAAATAAAGTTCGACTCCAACGGTTATCCTTCATTTAATGTATACCACAAGAACGAGCTGCTCACCTCTATCCATCTTTCTGTTCCGGGAGAGCACAATGTTTCTAACGCTTTGGCGGCATTTGCCTGCACTCATTCTCTCGGCGCACCTGTCGAAAAGATAAAGGAAACCCTTGAAGCTTTTACAGGCACCCAGAGAAGGTTTGACTCGGTGGGAAATACCGCAAAGGGAGCAAAGATAATAGATGACTATGCTCATCATCCCACAGAGATAAAAGCAACACTTAAAGCTGCTACAAACGTTCCCCATAAAAAACTATGGTGCGTTTTCCAGCCTCATACTTATACCCGGACTTTGGCTCTGTTCGAAGAATTCGCGGCCGCCTTTTCCGACGCAGATGCAGTAGTACTGGCAGATATATATGCAGCAAGGGAGCGCAATATTTATAAAATCAGTTCTGAGGATCTGGCTAACCGTATAAAGGAACGCTGTCCCGAAAAACAGATTGAATATTTCGACAGCTTTGAAAAGATAGCTGATTATATTTCAGAAAATGCAGGCGAAGACGACCTTGTTATCACAATGGGAGCCGGGGATGTTTATAAAATTTCTCTTATGCTGAAAAACTGAAATTAATACTCAAATAAAAAGAAACGGTGCATAAAACCGTTTCTTTTTTACTGCTGTGAATATTTTTCTATAGACACACCCGAATAATAGTGAGTCAGAATTTCATCATATTTATATCCTTCCCTCGCCATTCCGTTTGCACCATACTGGCTCATACCTACACCGTGTCCGTATCCGGTGGTGGTTATTATAATATTCTCGCCCTCGATTCGGTATGTGAAATTTGCCGAAGGCAGCTTAAACATAGATCTCATCTGCTTGCCGGTAAATTCATTTTCCCCAATGCGTATTACCGCAACCCTGCCTCCGGAGCTTTTTGCCGTAACCTCCATTGAATTTAAATCTTCTTCTGTTATGGGTTTAACCGCATATTGACCGTTAATAACATTAATGAAATCCTGTATCCTGAATACATTTTCATCATTTTTGTGAGTTGCCTCCTCTTCATAAGGGCTGTCCACACTTCTTAAATACGGAACCGCAGATACGAAAACCTCCTCGGAATTTTCTGTTTTTCCTCCGCTTGAAGAGTGAAACATAACCTGTCCCGCAAGAGCTCCGTCGTAGTACATGACCTGTCCCGCAGTTCCCGCAACAGCTGCACGAATCTTATCCCAGTATTCATTCATCCATTCGTCGCCTTTAATCGAACGTATTTCCTCTTCCGACCGGTAAACCTGACAGTGTACCGTATCACACAGCCCCCCCTGTCTGGCAAGACCGTAGGTTCTGGCAGCCACAGCCTGGGCTTTAAGAGCCTCTAATTCAAAGGAAGCAGGCATCTCGCTGGCAACCACTCCGGCAACATATTCCTCGAGAGGTAGTTCCACAGTCTGATTTTCATCTTCCAGCAGAACTGAAATGTTCATCTCGGACAGTTCCTGAAGGTTTAGGTTTTCGGGCTCAGGAAGTATTTCCTCTTCCGGTGCCGGAAACATATTCAGTATCATAAACGGTATAGCTGCGACTATAATAACAGCCGCCGCAAAAATATATGCCGCATACTTCATATTCTTATCCTCCGGTATTCCAAATAAAAAATCCTTACATCAGCATATGCGATGCAAGGAAAATTTATGAATATCATTCTATGTATTCTATATCGGCACCCACACTGCTCATTTTTTCAACAAAGTTTTCATACCCTCGTTCGATGTAATATACCTGCTCAACCTGTGTGGTACCCTCTGCTGCCAGACCCGCTAAAACCAGAGCTGCACCGGCTCTCAGGTCTGTGGCTTTTACTGCTGCTCCCCGAAGATTTTTGTTTCCGGTTATCACAGCTTTTCTGTCTGAATAATCTATCTGCGCCCCCATTTTCTGAAGTTCCGCAATATGCATGAATCTGTTTTCAAAAACTGTTTCAATTACGGTTCCCCTGCCCTCTGTCGTTATCAGCAGCGACATGAAAGGCGACTGAAGATCTGTCGGAAATCCGGGATACGGAAGAGTCTTTAGATTTGTCGAAACCAGTTTTTTGCCCTCCGCATTGACTATTATTGCGTCATCTTCCTCGACAACCTCCGCTCCGCATTCTCTCAGCTTTGCGGTAAGGGGTTTAACATGGCTTGCCACCGCATTGTTAAGTCTGATAGAACCTCTGGTGATTGCTGCAGCCAGCATAAATGTTCCGGTTTCTATTCTGTCCGGAATTACATTGTGTCTGGTTCCGTGAAGGGTTTTAACTCCTTCTATTCTTATAGTATCTGTACCTGCGCCTTTTACCCGGGCACCCATTTTATTAAGGAAATTAGCAAGATCAACTATTTCGGGCTCCTCTGCCGCATTCTGGATAGTGGTAATGCCTTCTGCCAGCACTGCTGTAGTCATGAGATTTTCTGTAGCGCCTACGCTGGGAAAGTCCAGGTATATATCACAGCCTTTAAGCTTATCCACTTCCGCTTCAACATAATCAAAACCATCCTGATGCTTTTCCCAGATTTTTACGCCCATTGCTTCAAAACCTTTAAGGTGAAGGTCTATGGGGCGCGCCCCTATAGCGCATCCTCCGGGAAGAGCTATGGTAGCCCTGCCGGTTCTCGCAAGAAGCGGACCCATTACCAGAATAGAAGCTCTCATTCTACTTGCCAGTTCGGTATCTGCCCCGTTATATATAATTTCCTGCGTCTCAATCTCAACACAGTTGGATTCCTTGTCAAACTGAACATTGCCGCCGATTCTCCTCAGGATACTGCACATAACGTCCACATCCCTCAATGCCGGCGTATCGTAAATCTCGCATTTTTCACTTGTCAGCAAAGATGCTGCCATTAACGGCAGTACTGCATTTTTTGAACCGCTTATATTTATCTGTCCCTTTAACGGTCCATTGTTTCTGACAATATACTTTGACATTACAGTCCTCCCAAACTGAGATCAAAAATTTTTCTAACCTCTAACCTATAAAAAATAACATAAACCCCGAAAAAAATCAATAACACAATAGTAAAAAGGAAACGTATTAAGAAAAAAAGGAAACGTTCCATCGCATATGTTAAAGGGGGACAAAAAACATATTACTGATGAAGCTTTTCCTTTGTACCTGTATTATCGGCATATATAGAAAATAATATACGCTTATTATATATATTTACATAAAATTACCGCTGCAGCTGCCCCTGAAACATATGCCGCCATTCCGGCAAACAGGGTGTACCTTCCTTTTTTTACGGCGGTTGCGCCAAAATACACAGCCAGAGTATAGAAAATCGTCTCAGATGAGCCAAGCATTACACAGCCCGCCCTTGCCTCATAGCTGTCGGGTCCGCATTCCTCTATCAGCTTTTCAAGAATTGCCAGAGAACCGCTTCCTGATACCGGCTTCATTGCTATCATTGGAAACAGCTCCGGAGGTATGCCCAAAAAATCAAAAAAAGGCTCCAGAAGATTCTGTAAGAAAAGCAGTGCACCCGAACTTTTAAAAATATCTATTGCAATAAATATTGCCAGTATGTAGGGAATTATTTCAACGGCAGTCATCAGACCCTCCGTGGAACCTTTAATAAAGTGACTGTATACGTCCTCCTTTTTCATGAGACCGTATATCAGTATTATACTGATTACTCCGGGGATAAAGCCCCCGGATACTGTCTGTATCACCGTATTCATTTACCTTTTGCCTCAAAAAATCTGCATACCGAAACAGCGGTCACAGTGGACACCGCCGTTGCTATAAGGGTAGGCAGTATTATATCCTCCGGGCTGACCGAGCCGGTCTCGCTTCTTACCTTTAAAACCGTAACGGGAATAAGCTGAATAGAAGACATTGTAACCGCCATAAACATGCACATGGTTTCGCTGGCGGTTTCCGAAAAACTGTTTTCCCGGTCAAGCCTTTTCATGGCCTGAATTCCGAAAACCGTTGCTGTGTTTCCCACTCCGAAAATATTTGCCGCCATGCTCATGCACATTATACTCAGCGTTTCCGTATCTTTTTCTTTCGGAAAAATCATCACAACAACAGGCTTAACCTTTTCAGCCAGCAGATTAATAAGACCCGATTCCTCTGCAATTTTCAGAAGCCCTGACCAAACCGCCATTATTCCGGAGAGCCCCAGGACAAACATTATTGCCTGCTCACTGCTTTCCATAATAATATCGTTTACCGACGACAATCCTCCCCGGAAAGCGGCGAATCCGATTCCGGATATAATCATTCCTACCCATATTTTTGACATTTTTATCCCTCCATGAGTATAACCTATGCAGCTGATATACTCTGTATGACGAAAAAACTGGTTGTATTTTATTCCATTTTGCGTGATAATATTATTAATTATATAAGTAGAGACTAAGGAGGATTTTTATGGATATCACATTAACGCTTGGGGAAACATGTATGCTTCTGATAGCAATAGCATTATTTATTTTATTGCTTTATTGTATATCGCTCGTCAGAAATCTTATTCCTTCCATAAAATCCCTTTCAAAGGTAATGAAGGATGTTGAAACTATTACTGAATGTGCCTCAAAAAGCACCCAGTCTGCTGAAGCAGTTGTTAGCGATGTGATGGATATTACCTCCTCTCTGGTTTCTTCGGTAAAAGATCGTACCGGCCTGCTCGGGCAGATTTCTTCTATCGCAATGGCGGTCAAAGCTATTCTTTCAATCGTCTCTGACAGAAATCAGGACAGCCGGGATGAGGAAAACTGCCGGACTGCGGACAAGCCGGATCAATCATGCTGTAGGGAAAATGATACCGGAGAAGAAAAAGAATAAAAGGAGGTATATATTTTGAAAGCAACAGGAATTGTAAGAAAAGTAGATGAACTGGGGAGAATAGTCCTGCCTATCGAATTAAGAAGGACTCTCGATATCGAAATCAAAGACCCCCTCGAAATTTTTGTTAACGATAACTGCATAATATTGAAGAAATACACCCCCGCATGTATTTTCTGCGGCAGTGCAAAGGATGTAAAGAGAATCAAGGAAAAAAACATATGTGCAGACTGCATTGAAGAACTTAAAAAATTATAATTCAACAAAACTGCCCTGCGCCGAAGGCGCAGGGCTTGCTTTTATCTTTCATATATTTTAAGAATTTCCTCTGTGTATCCGCCGCTCTTTTCATATACGCAAATCGGATCAAGAAATTTCAGTTCAGGTTTTCCGTACTTTACACAGTGAATCATAAAAATATTAGGCTTTTTTCCTTCGGACGGCTGGATAAACTGCATATGTTTGGGTTCCAGTCTGTATTTTCTGCACAGAAACACCACATCCGCCAGCCTTGAAGGTCTGTTTATCATGTAAAAATCCCCGCCATCCTTCAAAAGCTCAAAGGCACATTTAATAAAGTCCTCCAAAGAGCCTTCTATTTCGTGACGGGCGGCAGCCTTGACAGGATGTGAACCGTGTATTCCCTCACCCCCGCCCACATAAGGCGGATTTGTTACTACTGCGTCCAGACAGTTTTTACCTATTATATCCGAAGCATCTCTGACAGTTGCATTTATGATTTTTATTTCTTCCTCCAGCCCGTTCAGCCCGACGGTTTTTTTTGCCAGGGCTGCCACCTCCGGCTGAACCTCAACTCCGTATATTACGGCAGGAGAATATTTATGCTTTAATATCAAAGGAATGATTCCGGTGCCCGTTCCAAGATCCGCTGCCGCAGCATTTTTCTTTAATGCGGCAAAATTCGCAATCAGAACTGCATCTATCCCGTAACAGAACCATTCCGGATTTTGGACCAACCTGTAACCCGAAAAGCCTATATCATCTATCCTCTCATTCGAAATCGATCCTTCCATCAGTCCTCCAGAAGCTCTTTTATTTCCTCATCGATAATTTCTTCCTCAACCTTTTCTTTGCGTCTGTCAATGCGGCCAATTTCATTTTTATGGACTACAAACACATCTTCGCTCAATTTATCCTCACTGTTTTCCTTTTGAATGTATTTTACCTTAACAGTGCCTTTCAGGATATTTGTCTCCAGAACGGACGCATACTGTCCTGCGATTTTTACTCTGTCACCTACATCCGGCATGTTTTTCTTCATTTCCGTGTAAACATCGTTTTCATACTTTAGACAGCACATGAGTCTGCCGCAGATTCCCGATATTTTTGTAGGATTCAGAGACAGATTCTGAACCTTAGCCATCTTTATTGAAACAGGCTCGAAATCCGGAAGCCATGTATGGCAGCACAATCCTCTTCCGCAGGTGCCTATTCCTCCTATCATCTTAGCTTCATCTCTTACGCCAATCTGTCTGAGCTCGATACGCATTTTAAATACGCCGGCAAGGTCCTTTACCAGCTCTCTGAAATCAACCCTTCCGTCTGCCGCAAAGTAGAAAATAATCTTGGTTTTGTCAAAGGTGTATTCCACATCGATGAGTTTCATTTCCAGATTTCTCTTGTCGATTTTTTCCTGACAGATTGCCAGAGCTTTATTTTTCTTCTTCAGGTTTTCTTCATACTGAACAGTATCTTCTGCCGATGCTATCCTTATTACCTTCTTAAGAGGGGGCACAACCTCCTCCTCGGGAACTTCTTTGACATTTTCTATTACTTCTCCGTACTCCAGTCCTCTCGCAGTTTCAACTATAACGAACTGGCCCTCTGCCGGTTCGAACTCATCAGGATCAAAATAATATATTTTTCCTGCTTTTTTAAATCTGACACTTGTTACCTTTATCATCTTTTCCTCTTTCGTTAATTTATTTCAAGATACATATTTGTTAATACAAAGTTTACATTTACATGTACTATGATATCATATTTTGCTTCTTCAAGCTTTTCCAAAGCCCTGCATATTTTCTTCAGACTGGTTTTTTTACAAAAAACCTCAAGCCTGTCCATATAATCCCTGTTCATGATGTATTGCTCGTCCATACCCTGAGAAACTAGCATTAAATCTCTGTACCAGAATGACATCATTTCCAGAAACTCTAAAGCGGATTCCCTGTCTGATGCACTGTCGCCCAAAAGCTGCTGAAATTCCGCAAGAGTCTTTTTTTCCAGTATTCCGCAGGCGCATTCTATACTTTTTTCTCTGCGGCTTTTAAATTCCTCATCCCGCAAGAGCTTTACGCCTTTGCCCGGCCTCCCGTATGAGTATGAGGCGGCAATTTCTGCGGAAGCTTCATCGGCTCCCGTTTCCCGTATTAAAAATTCCTTTATTTCTTTTCGGTCTGCCGGTTTCAGTTTTACGGCAATGCTTCTGGAAACAATTGTCGGAAGCATTTTGCTGATTTTTTCGGTAAGAAAAATTATTACGGCACTCTCTCCCGGCTCCTCTACGATTTTGAGAAGCCTGTTCTGAGCCTTCGTTGTCATGGTATCAGCCTTATCTATTATCAATATGTTTTTATTGCCGTCGAAGGGCTTAGAGTACAGGATTTCCTGAACCTCCTCCACTACCTCATCTTTGATGCTGATTCCCTCCGGCGCAATATAATGTATATCCGCATGATTTCCGCCTGCCGCTTTTTTGCAGGCATTACATTTTTCGCAGGGCTCTCCTTCCTGAGGATCTCTGCACAAAAGAGCCTGGGCAAAGGTGAACGCAAGTTTTCTCTTTCCTACTCCGCCAGGTCCTTCAAAAATATATGCATGAAAAGGCCGCCCGATTCGAATCTGGTTTCTCAGGCGTTCCGCTCCGTCTCTGTTCCCGATAATCTCCGAAAATCTCATCGTCTATCCCTGCTCTTTCGCTTTTTCACGGAATTACCGCTCCGTCTGTCTGTCCGGTCATATCTTCTGCTTCCCTGAAAAGACGCCTTCCGAATTCTGATTTCTTCGGAAGCCTCCTGCTGATTTTTAAGGTTATCCAGAAGAATGTTAAAAAACCGCCATATTAAAAATGCAATCGGTATACTGAGCAGTATTACCAATAAAAATTTTATTGCACCCATGTTATGCTGCGCCTCCGTTTATTTTTCTCCTTCCGCAACAGACTGCTCCCTGCATACAGGAAGCTGAACAGTTACGGTTGTTCCTTTTCCTTCCTTACTCTCAATTGTAATCGTACCGTCGTGCTCCTCCACAATCTGCTTTGCTATGGAAAGACCCAGTCCGGTTCCGCTGCCCATCGATCTTGATCTGGCCTTGTCAACTCTGTAGAATCTTTCAAACAGTCTTGGCAGTTCTTTTTCTGAAATTCCTATACCGTTGTCCATTACCGTTATATATACGCTGTCATTTCTTTCAATAACATCTACATCTATTCTGCCGTTTTCTTCTGTATATTTTATGGCATTGCTGAGAATATTCAGCAGTACCTGCTCCATTTTATCCGAATCCACATATGCCGGAATTTCGGCGTCTTCACTGAAAAGACTGTTTAAACGCTGATTTTTATTCTTTGCGTTTATGCTGTTCTTGATTACCACATCAGATACTATAGAAATAATATTCTGAACCGATTTGTTCCATTTTTCTCTCTGGGATTCCAGCCTGGAAAGCTGAAGCAGATCTTTGACCAGACGGCTCATGCGGTCTGCTTCACTGTCTATAACAGTCATAAAACGGGTCATGGTCTCTTCCTGCTGCATTATACCTTCCGAATCCAGAATGGTCTCGGTATAGCTCTTGATAGTGGTAAGCGGCGTGTTAAGCTCGTGTGATACGTTGGCTACAAAATCCTTCTGCATGCTCTCCAGCTTCTGTCTCTCGGTAATATCCTGAACCAGAAGAACAAGACCCACCTCGGAATTCT
>JAUNCY010000083.1 GCA_030526325.1 Bacillota bacterium | reverse complement strand
AGAGCGCTGCGTTCGGGACGCAGAGGTCGTGGGTTCGAATCCCGTCGCTTCGATAGAAAGAGGATACCAGAGGGTATCCTCTTTTTTTTCTTCATGGGAAAGACCGTTTACGGTGCTCGCTTATCGAATTAGTTGTGTTATGTAACGTTCAATCCCATAAGTGATGAAGTCAAAAAGAAAAAAGAAAAAGTATGGGATATATTCCTGGGGCATATGGGCAGGAACGCTTGGCGCGGAGGTGATTCCCGTAAAGACAGGTACGGCAACACTGAAAGACGCTGTATCGGAAGCCATGCGTGAATGGACCTCCCGAATTTCAGATACCCATTATTGTCTCGGCTCCGTTATGGGTCCTCACCCCTTCCCGACTATTGTTCGTGATTTTCAGGCAGTCATCTCCAGGGAGCAGATGTAGGAAAAAGAAGGCAGACTGCCGGATGCGGTTATCGCCTGCGTGGGCGGCGGATCTAATGCGATTGGCAGCTTTTATCACTTCATTGAGGATGAAGGGGTGAGACTTATCGGCTGTGAAGCAGCCGGCAGAGGCGTTGATACCTTTGAAACAGCTGCAACCATTGCCACAGGAAGAGTCGGAATTTTCCACGGGATGAAATCTTATTTCTGTCAGGATAAGGACGGACAGATCGCGCCGGTCTACTCTATTTCCGCCGGACTGGACTACCCAGATGTCGGTCCCGAGCACGCTTATCTGCATGACACAGGCAGAGCAGAATATGTGCCTGTTACGGATGAGGAAGCGGTGAACGCTTTTGAATATCTTGCAAGGACCGAGGGCATCATTCCCGCCATCGAATCGGCTCACGCAGTTGCACACGCAATGAAGATTGCACCGGCTATGGACAAAGATCAGATCATTGTAAATTTGAAAACGGAAAGGCTTTCATACCCTTTATCACCTGCGGCGATCCTGATCTGGAAACCACAGCCGCTGCTGTCCGTGCTGCTGCAGAAAACGGTGCGGATCTTATCGAGCTTGGTATCCCATTCTCCGATCCCACTGCCGAGGGACCCGTTATCCAGGGAGCAAACATCAGAGCACTTAAGGGAGGCATAACAACCGACAAAATATTTGCATTTGTCAAAGAACTTCGCCGCACTGTAAAAATACCCATGGTTTTTATGACCTATGCCAATGTGGTGTTCTTCTATGGTGCGGAAAAATTCATTTCTGCCTGCCGGGATATGGAAATTGATGGACTGATTCTGCCCGATCTGCCATTTGAGGAAAAAGAAGAATTTTTGCCGCTGTGTCACCGGTACCAGGAGCGAAATTAAAACCGACCTTACCTCTATTGTGAAGGTAGTGAGAGAAAATACCGATATACCCTGTGCCATTGGCTTTGATATTTCTGTTCCGGAGCAGGCAAGGAGAATGGCAGAGATTTCTGACGGTGCAATTGTTGGTTCCGCCATTATAAAACTGCTCGAAAAGTACGGAAAGGATGCACCTGAGTACATTGGTGAGTACGTGAAATCCATGAAGGACGCCATGAGATAATAAAACACACGGAGGAACGCCCTGAGACAATGAAAAAAACACACGGATGAGTATAAGCGGGGCCCCGATTCTGGAGCTCCGTTTATATTTTGAAAAAATTTCGTCGGAAGAGGGCTTCTCAAAATCGGTCAATGGAATTAAAATAGTATTGACCGAATCGGTTAACGGAGGGGCACTATGAATGAGAGATTTTTTTCTTTGCCGGAAGAAAAACAACAGGCAATCATAAACGCAGGATACAGGGTGTTTTCCCAGAATTCCTATAAAAACAGTCCTATGAGCGAAATTGCAGATGCGGCAGGCATCAGCAAATCCCTGCTCTTTCATTACTTTCACAACAAAAAAGAGCTGTATATGTTTCTGTGGGAAAAATGTGCAGAGACAACCATAGAATATCTGACAAAGTATAACTGTTACGGACAGAAAAATCTCTTTGAGAGTATGGAACGGGGCATGAGGGCAAAAATGGAAATTATTCGCCTCTACCCCGATATGGCGAACTTTACCATCAAGGCTTTTTACGAAAAGGATGCAGACATTTCTGCCGCTGTTCAGGAAAGCTACCGCAAATACTTCAATCTTAAAGCAGATAAGACACTTCTGAATATGAATCCGGAACAGTTTATTTCGGGACTTGATATTGAGATGATGTACCGCGACATGTATTGGGCGTCTGAGGGCTATCTTTGGGAGATGGTTAAGCGCGGCAATGTGGATATGGAACAGATGGAAAAGGGTTTTACCAAGTTGATGAATTTTTGGAAGAGTATATATCTTCGGAAAGGATGAGGGAATATGAATGTAATTAAAACGGAAAAACTCACAAAAAGCTACGGCAAGGCAAGAGGTATCATAGACCTTGACCTGACGGTGGCAGAGGGCGAGTTCTTCGGCTTCATCGGCCCAAACGGCGCCGGAAAATCCACGACGATCCGGACATTGCTGGGGCTTATTGCGCCTACCGGAGGCAGTGCAAAGCTGTTTGGAAAGGATGTCACAAAAGAAAGGGAGACAATTTTGCAGGATATCGGTTATCTTCCCTCAGAGGCAATATTTTATCAGGGAATGAAAGTGAAAGATGTATTGAAACTGTCCGCCGATTTACGAAAAAAAGACTGCACCGCTGAATCAAGAATGCTCTGTGAACGTTTACAGCTTGATACATCCCGAAAGATAGACGAGCTGTCTTTTGGCAACAGAAAAAAGGTGGCCATTGTATGTGCTTTACAGCATCGACCGGACCTGCTGGTGCTGGATGA
>JAUNCY010000082.1 GCA_030526325.1 Bacillota bacterium | reverse complement strand
TCAATGGGTTTCGGAGTTTATGCATTCATCAACTGTCAAAGACGGGATTATACATTTTTTATTTTATTTTCATCCTAGCACATATCAATAGAAAAATCAACAAACATTCCCCTTTTTTTCGCGTTTTTTCGACTTTCTCATGGTTTTTCTTTTCTCCTCTCCGAAAAAAAACGGCCTGAACTAAAAGCTCATGGCCGAATAAAAAAAAGTATATTTGCATAAATTTTCTGCTTGCGGCAGGTCTACACTGCCCCTATCTGTCCGGGCTGTCGATAGGTTTGAGGCAGCATTTTTCTGCCAGAGCTGTTCCGATCGCGGTGCCGTATTCACCGTCCTCAGGAACGATAAAGTTATAGTCCGGAAACATTCTTTTAATCATCCTGCTGACCTGCTCGCATTCAGGAAAATTGGTAAGTGCACCGATGAGAATAAAGTCCTTCATTTCTGTACCCTGAGCAATCAATGCCGCTGTCTGGCAAATGGACTCGATTACCATATGTACTATTCCTGCCGCTTTGTCCTCGCAGGTTGCTCGTGACGATGCCTTGCCAAAGTTGGATGCAGTGATTTCAAGATCGAGACCCGGAAGGGGATTCTTGGAGATATCCCCGATGCGAAGGTCAATATTGCCCACCTTTCCTCCTGTAGCCAGCTCCTGAATCTTATCTATATCGTTGGTGTTCAGCATAAGTTTGGAAAGACCGATTATGGTTCCGCCGCCTATGCCAATGCCTCCCAGATGAACAGGTGCTCCGTCTTTTACCCCTACAAAGGAGGTTCCGGTTCCCATGCTCACCACCATAAATTCTTTTTTGTCTCCTGCAAAGTAGCCGCCACCTATGCCATTGGCAGTGAACTCGTCCACTCTGTATGTCGGCAAACCGTAAATAGACTGCTTAACCTCGCTGCTGCCTACGCCTGTAAGATTTACCTGCTGTATATCACTCAGCTCAAGCTTGTTGTCATATAAGAATTTTCCAAATGCTCCAAAAAGCGAAGCTATGGCATTGCTTGCCGAAATCTGGACCGGTACAAGCATTTCATCACTCCTGAAACCTGCAATCTTCGTGGTGCTTCCGCCTATATCGATTCCGACTACTATACTCATTGCTGTGTCCTCTTGTCTTTCGTCAATAATGAAAACTTTGTTAAGTATATCACATTATCGTTGCCTTGTAAATACAAAAAACCGGCGCTCCGCTCAATATATACTTTATTGCACTGCAACAGGCATCATACGGTGGGCTTCTTCAGTGTATTCGTAGACAGTGTTTGACAAAACCATACCACGCATTTCATCCTCATTTCTTTCCCTCAATATTTCTTCCAATACAAACCCGCGTATGTCCTCTCTGTGAGGCACAATTATCACCTCATCAACAGAGGATGGTATTATATAATAATCTTTTCCAAATAAATCTCTGACCTTCTGAAGCAGGCCCGGATAAAGTATGACAGATGCACCGTTTAATCTGCTTCGGTTGGTGAGCACATACATTATTTCATTTCCCGGGTTTCTGCCTTTTCTCAGCAGATTAGGGGCAGGTCTTCCGGCATACTTTTCTTTCAGCGCAGCATCCATTGAAAACAGTACCGGAGGAAAACGGACAAGCATATTATCCTCGGCTGCCTTGTCCAGTTCATCTTCAGATACTCCCCACTCCGGCAACATTTCCTGTGGAATCAGCGTGAAATTAAATCCGCTTGTTTTGAAATCGGCTATAATAATATAGACCTTTGCCATATCTCCTATGGTTTTGGAGACCTTTTCTTTGAGTCTTTCTTTGTTCAGTTCCTTGCTCACCAGATAATACCCTACTTTTCCCCGAACAAAATTCCAATCGGATATATCAAAATCCACCAGATGAGCGTAGTATTCCGCCGCCTCCTCATAGTCCGCCGCTATACTTTCCAAAACCTGTATTTCATCCGCTCCCTGTACCACTCTGCTGTAATATTGCTCCAGGTATATTGTCGGTGAAGCCCCGTTTTTTTCTTTACAAATGGTCAGTCCCTCAAGTGCCATATCGTTATTCTTTATTACTTTAACTACCTGAACGCTGCTGTCGGCATATTCAGGTGACAGATACTCTGTAATATTTTCCATAACAAAATCTAAAAATTCTCTATAAGTTTTCATTTGCTTCTTCCTTTCTTTGTGTCAATGCCCGTAAACCGGCCATTGATAAAAATATAAGTATTATCCAGCTGCAAAGCTCATTTTTGCTGCCTGTCTTAGGAACTTTTTCCGATCCCTCGTATATTACGATGCGTTTTTCTTCGTTGTTTTTTTTGAGTTTAATTTGTGTCACCGGCTGCTTTTTATTTGTAACCGTTATCCTTTGGATCCTGGTGTTTCCTTTAATTTCAACTGCATAATATTCGCCGTCACATTCATATCCCACCGGAGCCTTTACCTCACGATAGAAGAAAGTTCCTTTATGGTCTACAGAAATGGTAACAACACCATACTGACCTGTGATTACATTCTGCTCTAAAAGCTTTTTATCAGGAATAAGGGTAACGCCATCTTCGGCCAGCTTGCTTGACCAGATTTCAAATAAAGCGCCGGCAAGGGTTTCTCTGGTTTCCTTATCAACTTTCTTAATCTCGATCTGGTAAGATGAGCCGCCGCCTCCCGGAGTATACGGAACGGCTTCGTTTTCAACAACGAACCTGTACTCCGGAAGTCCCTTGATTACTCTGAACTTATGGTAGTCATTGTCCATAGCTTTGTAACCTGAAGGAGCTTTTATCTCGCGCCAGAAGTATGTGCCGTAATCGAGGACCGCTGTAAAGGTTCCG
>JAUNCY010000081.1 GCA_030526325.1 Bacillota bacterium | reverse complement strand
AAAGCGCTGCGTTTTAAAAAAACTATTTTGCGATAATCTGGACAGCCATGATTATTGCAATTATTACGCCTACGATTGATTCGCCGCCAAGAAGTCCGGAAGCAATAATAGTACCCTTTCCTTCCTTTTCAAATTTTGGAATTAATTTATCAACTGCAAATCTGATAATTCCTCCAATGAAAGCGGTAGCCGACAGATAAAACGGCAGATATACACCAAGCCCCAGTGTAATAACCGGGAAGTTTACGCAGTACAGAATCACTGCCGCCACCACACCTATTATAAATGACGGAATATGTGAAATGCCTCCTATCATAGCAGCAACAGCTGAAGCCTGTGCAGCAGGAAACATTTCTCCGCCGAAGGCTTCTCCACCGTATGCCTTAAGTATTACAGCAAGAATTACCACAGAAACTGCGCCTCCGATAAGAGCGCCTACAACCTCAGCAATCCACTGAGCTTTTGGTTCGCTTCCAAGTATCTGTCCGGCCTTAAAGTCGTTCATAACATCGCCTACCAATCCGCAGGCAATAGCTACTACAGCTGCAACATAGAACGCCTCGATTTCTCCAATATTTGAAACCGCCTTTGCTGCAAGAAGAACAATAATACCGAAAATCTCCATAGGGTTGATTCCTGACTGTCCGACACACTGAGCAGACATGGATGTAGCCAGCCATGCACCCAGAATTGTAACAATCGAAGCCAGAACGCCCATATCTGTAACAAAAGTGAATACTGCGGCAATTATTATCATAACAAAAGGTGCCCATCTCATATTGATAAAGGTGTCACCCAGCTTGTCCTTGATAAACATGGAGCCGAAGATATCCTTTGCTTTTGGAATTATTCCCTTAATAAGTATTCCTACTCCTGTTCCAACCATAAGACCGATACCCAGCGATGATTTAATATTTAAAGCGACAACTGAATCCCACAGTCCGAGTTCAACGCCGCCCACCAGAACCCCGAAGTCACCGATGAGGGCTCCAAGAAACCATACACCAATAACTACCGGTCCGATTATGTATCCGATTGAAATAAGCATCGGTGAAAACCATATGCCTGCATATGAACCGTATCCGCTTATTAATTTATTACTTAAAAGTGTTGCCGGAACCTTTGCAAACCAATCTCTGAGTGCAGTGAATATGCCTGCAATACCCATTGAAATAAACAGAAGTCCGGCCTTTTTCTTATCGTTATCTCCTACCTCAAGTGTTGCGGCCGCTGCCTGTCCCATGGCATAAGGTAAATCCTTGGTCTCTATAAAGTACTTTCTAAAAAGAGCCGTAAAGATCAGTCCAAGAATTACACCGCCAAGAGTAACTGCCAGGAGCACCGGAACAGAAAGCTCCGTTTCAGGGTTGAGCATCCATATTCCCGGAATGGTAAAGGCCAGTCCTCCGGCAACCATTGCACCTGCAGACATTGCTGTCTGAGTCACATTTATTTCCTGAAGGTTGGTGTTTCCCATAAGCTTCAATACAAACATCGAAACAAGAACTACGAACATGATAGGCCATGGCAATGAGCTTAGTTTTAAAGCAATAAACATTGAGCTCATAGTCAGAATAACACTGCCGATAGCACCTATAACAAGTCCGCGTGCTGTAAGTTGTCTTTCATTCATTTCGTCTACCTCTGTTATGACCAATAACAAAAATTATTTCTCAGATTTCAATGCGGCATAATATCCGACAGCCACACAGATTGCTCCGCCGACAATATTACCTATTGTCACCGGCAGAAGATTATTGATGAGCATTCCTGACCATGTCAGATTAGCAAGAACTTCTGCACTCACTCCTGAAAGCGCAGTGAAAAGTTCGTTTGTGCTGGCAAAAATACCGGCAGGAATAAAGAACATGTTTGCAACGGAGTGTTCAAAGCCTGCAGTTACAAAAAGCCATATCGGAAAAAAAATTGAAAATATCTTCCCGGTTGTTGTCTGTGCGCCTGTAGAAAGCCATACGGCCATGCATACAAGCCAGTTACACATTATTCCGCTGACAAGAGCCTGCCCAAAGCCCATATTAACCTTGCCGGAAGCTATCTTTACAGTAATGGCACCCAGCCAGCCGTCACCGGCATTGAGACCGCCTGAATAATATATCATAAATGCGATTAGAACACCGCCGATAAAATTGCATATGTAAACAATTACCCAGTTTTTTAACATTGACGAAAATGTGATCCGCTTGTCAATTGCCGCTGCCAGCATGGTAGTATTTCCCGTGAACAGCTCTGCTCCGCCAAGAACAACCAGCATAAGACCTACAGTAAATATGGTACCGGAAAGTATTTTCCCCAAACCGAAGGTTTCCGGATTTGCCAGCAGATTGAATGAACCCATGTTGGCACCTGCTCCTGCAAATGCAATGAAAGCACCTGCAAAAATGCCAAAAATAATCATTTTTTTCAATGGCATATCAGCCTTTGCTTTTGCACCGTTCATCAATACTTCAAGTGTTTCCGAGGGTTTTAAATGATTCATATTTTTTTCCTTTCATACATATGAAAAAATCCCAAATTACCGTCAAGGATATAATTGACGCCCTATCTTCCGATAGGTGGGTGTCCTGTTTCATACCTCTGTCTTCCCCTCCAAGGGGGCCTGACATAACGTACAGGAAACCCGGACTCCCTAAGCTCAAGTGTAGGTTCAATTATGTGTCCTTAACGAATAACCCAGGATTAATATTATTTTAGGTTATACCCACCGTTTTTATTCCTCATAAAGATCAATCGAGCAATTTGTGTAAACCTTCTGGACATCGTCATTGTCCTCAAGTATCTCAATCATCTTCGCAAGCT
>JAUNCY010000037.1:4128-19589 GCA_030526325.1 Bacillota bacterium | reverse complement strand
TTTTTTTATTTTTTGTATTGACAATGAGTGAAGACTGTATTATTGTATTGTTGTACCAAGTAATTAATACAATAATACAACGGCAAAGCCGAGAAAGGGAGATTATGGATAAGAGTAAATATGTATGTCCTAAATGCGGATGCACTGAATTTGACCACGATCAGTTTCAGGCAACCGGAGGTCAGTTTGCAAAAGTCTTTGATATCCAGAACAAGAAATTTTTAACAGTATCATGCAGGCAATGCGGTTATACTGAGCTGTACAGAGCCAGAAACAGTGATGGCTGGGATATCCTGGACTTTCTTATGGGATGATAAAACAAATAGCCAAGGGAGACGTAAATAATGGAATGGAGATTAAATGATTCGAGACCTATTTGGGTTCAGCTTACAGAGCAATTGACAGAAAGAATTGCATCAGGGGTTTATCCCATGGGACAAAAACTTTTAAGCGTGAGAGAGCTTGCATCCGAAGCAGGAGTAAATCCGAATACTATGCAGAGAGCTCTTTCTCAGCTGGATTCCCAGGGACTTACAGAGACTAATCGTACTTCGGGGAGAACTGTCACCGATAATGCAGAAGTTCTTGAGCAGGTCAGAAAGAAACTGGCAAAAGATAAAATCGAAGCATTTCTGGAAGGGATGGAGAAGCTCGGGTTTACAAGAGGAGAGATTATAGAATTGCTGAAAGGGGAGAATAATCAGGATGAGTGATAATTTAATTGAATGCAGAGGATTAAGTAAATTCTACGGAGGAGTAAAGGCACTGGATGAGGTCGATTTAAAGGTCGGATCGGGGAAAATAGTCGGACTTCTGGGACCGAATGCGGCAGGCAAAACGACTCTGATAAAGATTCTGAACGGACTGCTTTCGCCAGGCAGCGGAGAAGCTCTAATAGACGGAGCTAAGCCGGGAGTGTATACAAAATCAATTGTAAGCTATCTTCCGGACAAAATGTATTTTGCGGATTGGATGTGCGTAAAGGATCTTCTGGAGTTTTTCGGAGATTTCTATGGGGATTTTGATATGAAAAAAGCGGAGGAAATGTGCAAAAGTCTGAACATTTCTCCGAAACAGAAAATGAAAGCTTTGTCAAAGGGGACAAAAGAAAAGGTTCAGCTGATTCTTGTAATGAGCAGAGCAGCAAAATTATATCTTCTCGACGAGCCGATTGCAGGGGTGGATCCGGCAGCGAGAGATTATATTCTTGACACCATACTTACAAATTATAACGAAGACGGAACAGTGCTGATTTCTACACATCTTATTTCAGATATTGAGAAGGTGCTGGACGAAGCGATATTTATCTGCAACGGTAAAATTATGAGACATGATACCGTTGACGATATCAGAGAAACAACAGGAATGTCGGTTGACGAACTCTTTCGTGCAGAGTTCAGAGCGGTTCCTTATCAGGGGGGAAGATAAAATGTTTGGTAAATTAATTAAATATGAAATGAAATCAATGCTTAAGGTTTTTTCCATTGCGTGGGGGGCTATTCTTGTGGTGGCTTTGATAAGCGGCCTGTCTATGACAAATGATATATTTGTTATATCGGCGAATGACACAGCTGTAAATTCTATGTCGGGACAGATTGCAGGAATGGTAGAAATGATTTCCACAATGCTTTATATAGGTCTTGCCGTAGCGCTTGTTGCACTGACAATGGTATTTGTAATTTCAAGATTCGGAAAGGGGCTTCTGGGAGATGAAGGATATCTTATGTTCACGCTGCCGACAACACCCAGAAAGCTTATAACAGCAAAAGGAGTTTCAGCAACGATAATAATGATAATAAGTGCAGTTGTCGGAGCTTTGTCTATGGTGGTGTTCATCCTTCCTTCAACCGAAGGAGTGGAATTAAAAGCGATGTTCTCGTTTATATCCGAGGCAGTCAGCCGTTATCCTCAGGCTATACCGATGGTTATAGAAGGAATAGTACTGGCCATCCTGGCAGCAGTGAATTTCATTTATCACATTTATGCATCAATTGCAATCGGTCATCTTTCTTCAAAGCACAGAGTACTGTTTTCCGTAATAGCTTTCATAGGAATATCTGTGGTGTTTGAAATATTAGCCGGTCTGGCAGTAACTGTCTTAAGAGAGTTTGAATGGCTTGAAAACATTTTAAATAACACTGTGAATGATTTACAGGGAGTAACAATAGTATTTGGCATGGTATGTCTAGCCGAAATTGCCGGAATAGTAATCTTCCATATTATCACAGAATATATACTTAACAAAAAACTCAATCTTCTGTAGCTTAACACAGGCCAAACGCAATTATATGTTAATGTTTCATTTAATATACAGCGCAGGAGAAAAAGTTAAGTGACATCAGCGATGTTTATTCAGAGACAGATAAAGAAAACTAAAGGCTGCCCGGCGGGCGGCCTTTTTATATAATGAAAAAATACGGCAATATTTGAAAATCAGCCGGAACAATACTTGATATGGCAAAAACAGAGTGATAAAATAAGGCCTATAGTCCAGCAATCCGAAAGGATATCAAATATATTATTATACGGAGGAAAAACAGATGAACGAAAAAGTAGCAGCATTATTAAACGACCAGATCAATAAGGAATTATACTCAGCATATCTGTATCTCGACATTGCAAACTTCTATACAGAAAAAGGACTGGACGGATTTGCTAACTGGTATGAAATCCAGGCAAAAGAAGAACAGGATCACGCAATGCTCTTCTATCAGTACATGCACAACAACGATCTTAAGGTTACTCTTGAAGCAATCGCAAAACCTGATAAGACATTTGAAACACTTGCAGATCCTCTTGAAGTAGGTCTTGAACATGAAAAATATGTTACATCCCTGATCAACGCAATTTATGCGGCAGCTCAGGAAGTGAATGATTTCAGAACAACACAGTTCCTCGACTGGTTTGTAATGGAACAGGGCGAAGAAGAGAAAAACGCATCAGAAATGATTACAAAGATGGAACTGTTCGGATCAGATCCGCGCAGCCTCTACATGCTCAACAGCGAGCTTGCAGCACGTGTTTATTCGGCTCCGTCTCTGGTACTGTAATATACGGGAAAATATAAAAAACAAGGGCGTTCGGAAACGGACGCCTGATTTTTTGTATCGTAAATATTCAGGCATCGGGGAACGGCTCTGCCGATTCGTGAAAAAGCAGTTCATGACCGATTCTATAAACGGAGAGCTCAGACCGCAGGCGATAAGGAAAGGAAAATAAGAGAAACGGGATACGGGATACGGAAACCGAATTGTTGAATAATGACGTAAAATAAGGTATAATATACAGATTAATAAAAAATAAGGGAGACACTAAGTATGGGTGATAAAAAAATAAACTATGCATATAAAAAAGCAGGTCCGTTCAAGAGCACATTTTCATGTACAGCTGAAACAGTAGAGGAAGAATTTTTTGTGGCATGCATGAAAGAACCTCAGATAATGAGACCTGTTTGTGAAGTTTTCGGAGGAAAGGCTATTTGCGAGCAGTGCGATCATTTCGGAAGAAGAGCAGAATATTATTCCGAATGGGATGATAAGACAATCACGCTGGACAACGCCCTCGGAAAGGAACTTGCAGAGTAATTCTGCAAAAGTCAGGCAATTTTGAAAACATTTGAAAGGTAGGTTTGAAGGAATGAAACTGTTGATGACAGGTAATGAAGCTGCTGCACAGGGAGCATACGAAGCGGGAATAATATTTGCTTCAGCTTATCCCGGAACTCCGAGTACGGAAATCCTTGAAAATCTGGGCAATAAATATAAGAAGGAAATATATTCCGAATGGGCGCCGAATGAAAAGGTTGCAGTAGAAGCGGCAATAGGTGCGGCAATTGCGGGAGGAAGAGCTCTTGCCTGCATGAAGCACGTGGGAGTAAATGTTGCGGCAGACCCGCTCATGACATTCGGATATACAGGAACAACTGCAGGATTTGTAATTGTTTCTGCGGATGATCCGGGAATGCACAGTTCCCAGAATGAGCAGGACAACAGATACTATGCAAAATTCGCTAAGATTCCTATGTTGGAGCCGTCAGACAGTCAGGAAGTAAAGGACTACATGAAAATCGCTTACGAATTAAGCGAAAAATGGAGTACACCGGTATTTTTCAGAATGACTACAAGAGTATGCCACAGCAAGAGCATAGTTGAAACCGGTGAAAGAAAAGAAGCGGAACACATTAAATATGAAAAACAGATAGAACGATATGTGGCAACTCCTGCCAATGCAAAAGGCATGAGGGAAAGAGTTGAGGAAAGACTCCGGATAATGGAGGAGTTTTCAAACAGCACAGAGCTTAACAGACCGGAATACAATTCGGATGAAGTGGGCGTAATAAGTGCGGGCGTGGCATATCAGTATGCGAGAGAAGTATTCGGAGAAGACGCTTCATATCTTAAACTGGGATTTACACATCCGATGCCTATGGATGTTATCAGAGAGTTTGCGTCAAAGGTTAAAAAGCTTTATGTTGTGGAAGAACTGGAGCCATATATGGAAGACCAGATCAGAGCTGCAGGAATAGACTGCATAGGAAAAGCGGTTATTCCGAATATGGGAGAGCTGGACACAGACAGAGTAAGAAAGGCTGTTTTCGGTACCGAAAATCCTTCGCTTACAGCTGAAGCCAAGGCTGCAGGAAGACCGCCTACACTTTGCGCAGGATGTCCTCACAGAGGATTTTTCTATTCACTTTCCAGAAGAAAGAACCTGATGGTTACAGGAGACATAGGCTGTTACACCCTGGGAAGCGCAGAGCCCCTTTTCGCCATCGACTCCACAATCTGCATGGGAGCCAGCATCAGCACGGGACACGGTGCATCCAAGGTATTTGAAAAAACCGAACCGGGCAAAAAAGTAGTATCTGTTATCGGAGATTCTACGTTTTTCCATTCCGGAGTAACAAGCCTTATGGATGTTGCGTACAACAACGGAAACAGCGTAGCCGTAATTCTGGACAACAGAATTACAGGAATGACGGGTCACCAGCAGAATCCGGGTTCAGGATATACTCTTATGGGAGAACCGGCACCGGCAGTGGATATTCCTGCCCTTTGTATGGCTATGGGAATAAAGAAAGAAAATATACATATAGTAAATCCTAATAATCTTAAAGAAAACGATGAGGCTCTGGACAAGGCTCTCGGCTGTGATGAGGCTTCGGTTATCATAACAAAATGGCCGTGCGTGCTCAAGAAGATTACCGAACAGGACAAAAAAGACTTCGATCTCAGAAAGAAACAGTGTGTTGTAAATGCGGACGCATGCAGAAACTGCAAAATGTGTATCAATACAGGATGTCCGGCTCTTTATGCAAAGGACGGAAAAGTTGAGATAGACAGCGGCTCATGTGTAGGCTGTGAAGTATGCCTGCAGGTATGCCCGTTCGGAGCGATTGAGAAAGTAGGTGAGTAGGATGGCAGAAATAAAAAACATTTTACTGGTTGGAGTCGGCGGTCAGGGAACAATCCTGGCCAGCAAAATATTGTCAACAGCCCTGGTCAATGCAGGTTATGATGTAAAAATGAGTGAAGTGCACGGAATGGCCCAGAGAGGCGGAAGTGTTACTACCCAGATAAGATACGGCAAAAAGGTATTCTCCCCGATAATCGGAAGAGGGGAAGCGGACGTAATGGTTTGCTTTGAAAAGATGGAAGCCCTCCGATGGATAGAATATGTAAAGCCGGATGCCAAAATCGTTATAAATGATTTCGAGATACCGTCGGCACCTATACTGGTGGGAGCGGCAGAATATCCTAAGGGAATAATAGAAGAACTTTCTGCCAAAGCTGAAGTATCAGTTTTCAAGGCTGCGGAAATTGCAAAAGAACTGGGCAACCCGAAAGCGATGAACATAGTTCTTTTGGGAGCTTTGGTAAAGGCGATGGGAATAGAAGATATGGACTGGGATTCAATAATAGCGCAGAATGTCAAAAAAGGCTTTGAGGAACTGAATATTAAAGCATTCAGAGCGGGAATGGCGGCTATATAGGCTGATATAGACTTGAAATGTTAAAATTTATAATATATAATATTTTTTGCAAAATAACACGGGCCAAAAAAATATATTTTTATTAATTATATAGAGGAGGACAAAAATGGATTTCTTAACCAAAATGAAAGAACAGGCTAAAAAGGATCTCAAGACAATCGTACTTCCGGAATCAATGGACAAGAGAACTTTTGATGCTGCAGAAAAAATCTTAAAAGAAGGTCTTGCTAAACTGATAATCATCGGTACAAAGGAAGAAATCGAACAGTACGGCGCAGGATATGACATTACAGGCGCTACAATCATCGATCCTTTCAACGATCCTAACAAGCAGAAATATATCGACAAATTCGTCGAACTCAGAGCAAGCAAAGGTATGACACCTGAAAAAGCTCAGGAACAGATGGAAAAAGACTATATGTTCTATGCTTGTCTCATGTGTAAATGCGGAGACGCTGACGGCGTAGTATCAGGTGCATGCCACTCAACAGGAAACACAATTCGTCCGGCTCTTCAGCTCTTAAAGACAAGACCTGGAATCAGCGGCGTATCCGGATTCTTCCTCGTAGAGGTTCCTAACTGTGACATGGGCGAAAACGGTCAGTTCATCTTTGCTGACTGCGCTGTAAATACTGATTTCAATGCTGAAAAGATTGCAGAAATCGCATATCTCTCAGCTGAATCCTTCAGAACATTCGTTGGCGGAGAACCTAAGGTTGCTATGCTTTCATACTCAACAAAAGGCAGTGCTAAGCATGACGATGTAACAAAGGTTGCAGATGCTGTTAAAATCGCTAACGAAAGATGGCCAGAAATCGCTCTCGACGGCGAACTTCAGCTTGACGCTGCATTAGTTCCTGAAGTTGGCGAACTCAAGGCTCCGGGCAGCAAGGTTGCAGGTCACGCAAACACATTAGTATTCCCGAGCTTAGAAGCAGGAAACATCGGATATAAATTAGTTCAGAGACTGGCAAAAGCTAATGCATACGGTCCTATCCTTCAGGGTCTGTCAATGCCGGTTAATGACCTTTCAAGAGGCTGCTATGCTGATGATATCGTAGGTGTTGTAGCAATGACAGCTGTACAGGCTCAGAACCAGAGCAAATAAAATACCGATATTTGATGAGAGGGCAGATGCCCTCTCATTGTAATATATCTATATCTTTTTCCGCCGGAGGGCGCTTGCGCGAACGCAGGTGCCTTTCGGCGGTTTTTGAGGTAGATACAAATATTAACAATTCTTAATTATAGAAAAAACTATATATTTTTGTCGAAAAAGCATTTAAAATGAAACCCGCATAAGAAAAGGAAGGGCGGTTATATGAACAGGTATACAATTTTGATTGCGGATGACGATTCCAGCATAAGAGAAGTTCTGAGCGTACTGCTGGAAAACGAAGGCTACAATGTACTCCAGGCTGAAAACGGGCAGAGAGCAGTCGAAGAGACTGCCGGACGTTCAGATATTGACCTGGTAATACTGGACATAATGATGCCGGGCATGTCCGGAATCGAGGTCTGCGGAAAAATCAGAGAGACCAGCAGCGTTCCGGTACTTTTTCTGACAGCAAAGTCAAGGGAGCAGGACAAGGTGGAGGCTTATACGGAGGGCGGAGATGATTATCTTGTAAAGCCTTTTTCCAGGACAGAGCTGCTCATGAAGGTCAAATCTCTTTTGAGAAGATACAAGGAGTATCAGAGCGGAGCTCAGGTGAAGGACGGAATCGGGACTGAGGATGAGGCGCCGGTAACCATTGACAAAGAAAAACGTGAGGTATTCTGCGGACAGAAGAAAATACCTCTTACTGACAAAGAATATGAGATTTTAAAATTTTTTATGGATCATCGCGGTGAAACAGTAGACAACAAAGCTTTGTACGAAGGGGTATGGGGAGAAAAATACCTTCCGTCGGGAGGGAATACCGTAATGGTTCATATTTTGAAACTCAGGCGAAAGCTCGAAAAGGAAGCTGGAATTTTCAACCTGATTAAAACCGTATGGGGAAAGGGGTATAAGGTTGACTGAACATAAAAAACGCTTCGTTTCGCTGAATCTGAAAATGGTGGCAGCGGTTCTTGCAGGGATGATTCTCGCCTGCATAACATATGCGGCATGCCTCTGGTTTACCGGCTTTGTTACAGAGATAAAGTACACCGGAGAAGAGGCAGTAGAAAAGAATGTAGGTGAAGCATATGACAGCCTCCGGGAGTATATTAACACAAATCATGTAAAGGGCACTGACAACGACAAGCTTTCGGAATGGCTCAAGGAACAGGGAGATACATATCTTTTTGTTTATGACAATTATAACAACTATTTTGAAGCCGGCTGGTGGAATGACTACTTATCCGAAGAAGAGGACTATCTGGAAGGCGAGGCGGAATCAATGCCCGGAGACTACGATGAAGAAATGGAGCCTGTCACCAGGGATAACTTCAAGGAGGATGTCAAAAACCGGATAATCGGATTTGAAGACCGAGAATATTATGTATTTATAGACACGTACAAAGAAAAGAAATGGCAGGATGTTATGGGAATAGCTTCCATTGTGATATCCTTTGCGGTACTTTTTGTTACGGTTCTGCTTTGTCACAGACGAATGATCAGACGTATTGCTTATCTTTCCTCGCAGGTTCAGCAGGTCAGCGACGGCAAGCTCGATTACATGATAAGAGCGGTTCATAACGACGAAATAGGACTACTGGCGGAAAGTGTGGATAATATGAGAACTTCGATAATCCGAAAGCATCAGAGCGAAAAAGAAGCCTGGAATGCAAACACCGAGCTGATTACGGCAATGTCCCATGATATACGAACTCCGTTGACATCTATGATAGGATATCTTGACATAATAGAAAGCAGAGAATATGAAAACAGTGAGCAGCTGGAGAGATATATTTCATCCTGCCGGGAAAAGGCTTTTCAGCTTAAAGACCTTTCGGATAAGCTTTTTCAGTATTTTCTGGTATACGGCAACAAGGAGACCGATATTAATCCGGAAAAATATGACGCGGGAATTCTGTTTCAGCAGATTCTTACCGAACATTGTGCGGAGCTGCCTGAACACGGCTTCGTGACAGAAATCCGGTATGAAATTCCGGAACGGAGTATTGTAGCAGATATCACCGGGTTGAGAAGGCTCTTTGACAATATTTTTTCAAATGTAATGAAGTATGCTGACAGGGAGGAAACTGTCAGGATTTATGCGGAATTGAAGGAAGGTGAGGTTTGTATAAGAGTAATCAATAAAATACTCAGGGATAAGGATCAGGCTGAGAGTACCAGAATAGGGCTTAAGACCTGCGCAAAAATCTGCAGCGACATGAAAGGACGCTTCAGTTATGAGGAACAGGGGGATATTTTTGTTGCGGAAGTGAGGTTTCCGGTATCGGAAGCTTCGGAAAAACGGTAAATATTAAGAAAGGTAAAAGGGAAAATGAGATTTAAACTGAAAAAGACAGCGGCAGTCGCCGCGGTAATGCTGCTTGCGGTGCTTTTCGCTGCAGGCTGCGGGGAGCAGCCGGCGGATGACAGGAGCGGGCAGGCTGTGGAGGCGGCAATGAAAATGCTTGGAGAAAATTCAAAACTGGATACGGTTGTATCCTACGGTGAAGAGCTGTATGAAGACAACTTCAGTAAGCTCTACAATTTCTCAATTGATGATGTATGCGGAGGAGCAATAGCCTACGGGTCGGACGGAGGCTCGGCCGATGAGATTTCCATCGTCTGTGCTGCAGACAGCAACGGGACAGCGGAAATCCGAAAATATATGGAGGCCAGGCTGGAGCAGCGAATGCACGATTTTGCCGGATACATGCCTGATGAGGTCAGCAAGATCGAGAAGGGCAGAGTAGCTGTCATGAAACGGTATGTGTTTCTGATTATTTCTGACAGGGCAGATGAAATTGAAAACGAGATTAAAAAAACACTGAACAGTTAGGGGAGACAGGGATTATGGAAAATAAAAGCAAAAGGGTTATTTCAATAATTATTGCAATGCAGGTGATTCTGGCACTGGGAATTGTATTCCTGTGCCTGCAGAATATTTCGGTTTCAAAGGCTGTAAAAGAATACGTGGGATATAACGGAGAGATACACGAAATCTATGATGATACAGCTGTTTTGGAGGCATATAGAAGCGGCGATGATTCGAAACTGAACGAGCAGGATAAATTTGTCCTTGATACGGCAAAAAAAGTAATCTGCGAGATTATTGCCGATGATATGTCGGATTATGAGAAAGAAAAGTCTGTTTATGACTGGCTTGTAGGTTATACATCATATAATGCAGGCAGCCTTGCTCCGATAAGTGCGGGGGACGAATACAGTCATGAACCATACGGAGTGCTGAAATATCACACAGCTATCTGTGTGGGAAACAGTACGACCATGAAGCTGTTTCTTGATATGCTGGGCATAGAGAATCAGATTATTCATTCCACTGAGAACGGGGAACATGCATGGAATCTTGTAAAGCTTGACGGGGAATGGTATCACTGTGATGTTACTTTTGACGGAGGAACCGGAGGCATACCCGCATATACATATTTCAATGTGCCCGACAGTGTGAAGGATGACGGAAGCTATCCCTGGAATCATGAGGTTATTCCTTCCGCAGACGGAACAAAATACTGTCTGATTGCCAACGAAGCGAAGGAACTGGAGGATGTGTATGATATTCCGAAGTATCTGAAAGAGCAGCTCGACGAGGGAAAAACCATGATTTCTTTCAAACTTAAGGACAGCAGCTTATACACAGCATCTGCGGCAGAATTCATAATGCAGAACTTCACCGTTCCGGACGGGGAGCTTTGCCTTGGGGAAACTATGGCGATAGGCTCTGATACTATCTACAGCATAAGCGTATGGAAATATGATGGAGAAAGCGGAGAAGGAGATCCGGAGGTTCTTGATAAGCTGCAGGAAATAATAGACAGTATAAATCAATAAAATCAAAAGGGGATTAATATATGAGGAAGCATTGTCAAAATCTAAGTGCTTCCTTTTTCGGTAATTCGGGAAAAAATGTAAATTATTATATTGACAAATAAAAAGACACAACGTATTATAATGATATCAAATTAATATCATATTGTTAAGGAGGGGTTGGAATGAATGATATTAATAAAGTACAGTATGAGGAAAAGATAATTAAAGGCGGAAACGGCATGGCCATGCTGATTCTAAGTATCGTCATGATACTGGGCTCCGGCATCAGCTTCATTGCAGGGATAGGGATGCTGGCATCCTGGTATTATCCGCCCGGAATCGGAGCAGTTCTTATTCTGCTGAGTTTTCTTCTGCTTGTGGCAAGTATTCTTATATGGGCAGGGCTCAAGATTGTAAAGCCGAATGAAGCTCTGGTGCTTACGCTGTTCGGCAAATACTACGGGACCATAAAGGACGGAAATTTTGCTTTTGTAAATCCTTTTGTATCCGCAGTTAATCCTACAGTGGAGAATGTGGCGGTGGAGGCCATAGATACACTCACTTCAAAAAACGGAAAATCCAAAAAAACCGGAGACAATTCCAAAGGAAAGAAAATCTCCCTGAAGTCCATAACTCTCGATAACGGAAAGCAGAAAATAAACGACCAGATGGGAAATCCCATAGAGATAGGTATTGTGGTTATCTGGAGAGTTGTAAATACCGCAAAGGCAGTATTTAATGTTGACAATTACATGGAATACGTTTCTATTCAGGCGGATTCAGCTCTCAGAAACATTGTAAGGCTTTATCCATATGACATAGTTACGGATGACAACGATTCCACTGATGAACGTTCTCTCAGAGGCAGCAGTCAGGAGGTTGCGGAAAGACTGAAGAAAGAGATTCAGGAAAAGGTTGAGGTTGCCGGCCTTGAGATAGTGGAAGCAAGAATAACTCATCTGGCATATGCTCCGGAAATAGCTGCGGCAATGCTTCAGAGGCAGCAGGCATCAGCTATAATAGACGCAAGAAAGATGATAGTAGACGGAGCAGTGGGAATGGTAGAGATGGCTCTGTCAAAGCTGGCTGAGAACCAGATAGTAGATCTGGATGAAGAAAGAAAGGCTGCTATGGTATCAAATCTTCTGGTGGTACTGTGCGGCAGCAAGGATGCACAGCCGATAGTGAACTCGGGAACAATATACTAACAGTTAGAGGGAGAAATTGAATGGAGAAGAAGGATACAGGAAAAAAGCAGATACTGCTCAGAATTTCACCGACCTTGTGGAAAGAACTGTCGGCATGGGCGGAGGATGACTTCAGATCCATCAACGGACAGATAGAATATCTCCTTACAGAATGTGTAAAAAAGAGAAAGAAAAAAAGCATACCGGCCGACGAAACCGAAAATGCCGGTGCGGCTGAGGATTCGGATAAAGAATAAAAAGGGACTGATTGGAGAAAGAAACCGGGGAATATCAGGGGAGACGGATGCGGGACAAAAATAATATAGTGTTTTTTATTGACTTTTTCCTATAAAATCGTGATAATTTAAAGTACAGATTTTATAGGAATCAGGAGGATACAGATGTTTAAAACAGTAAAGGATGTTCAGGATTATTGTAAAGCGAACGATGTCAAAATGATTGACTTTAAAATGGTTGACATAAACGGAAGATGGAGACATATTACAATACCGGCAGTAAGATTCAATGAAGACACAATGGTATACGGAATCGGATTTGACGGTTCAAACTACGGCTATGCTCCGGTTGAAAAGAGTGATATGGTATTTATTCCGGATCTGTCAACCGCAAGAATAGATCCTTTTGTGGATGAGCTCACTCTGACAATGACCGGTGACGTATGCATCATCGACCCGAAAGAAAACAGACCATTTGACCAGTATCCGAGAAATGTTGCTTTAAGAGCAAACGAATACATGAAAGAACTGGGCATTGCGGACAAGATGATTATCGGACCGGAATTTGAATTCCATCTTATAGACCACATCAGTTATCAGTCAGACAGAAACCGTGTTGCATATGAAATAGACACAGCTCAGGCAGACTGGAATACAGGAGTTAACGATGTGCAGAACTTCGGATATCAGGTTCCGAAAAAAGGCGGATACCACATTTCTGCGCCGCAGGATATTACATATGACCTCAGAAGCAAAATCTGCATGATGATGGAAGACTGGGGAATCGACGTAAAGTATCACCACCACGAAGTAGGCGGTTCAGGTCAGGTCGAAATCGAAGTTGAACTGGGAGAAATGACAGATATGGCAGACAAGACTATGATAATAAAATACATAGTTAAAAATGCCGCTGTTAAGGCAGGAAAAACTGCCACATTTATGCCAAAGCCAATATACTCTGAAGCAGGAAACGGTATGCATGTTCACATGCTCCTCTTCAAAGACGGAAAGCCTGTTTTCTATGATGAAAACGGATATTCGGGTTTGAGTAAAGAAGCTCACTGGTTCATGGGCGGACTTCTTAAGCATGCAAAATCTCTTTGCGCACTGACAAATCCGTCAACCAACTCCTTCAAGAGACTGGTTCCGGGATTTGAAGCACCTGTTACAATCGGATATGCAACATCCAACAGAAGTGCGGTTATCAGAATTCCTGCATATGCAAAGAGCCCTGACAAAAAACGTTTTGAACTGAGAAATCCTGATGCAACCTGCAATCCGTATTATGCATATTCCGCTATCCTCATGGCAGGTCTGGACGGAATCAAGAACAAGATAGATCCGGAAGCAAACGGATGGGGACCATACGACTTCAATTTATACACCCTTTCCGATGAAGAAAAAGCTAAGCTCGATGCACTTCCTACAACTCTGGATGAAGCACTGGATGCGCTGGAAGCAGATCATGATTATCTTACAGCAGGCGGAGTATTCCCGGAACCTCTTCTCAAAGTCTGGATTAAGAATAAACGTGAAGAAGCGAAGGTAATAAATCAGATACCTCATCCTGCAGAGTTCGGTTTTTATTACGACTTATAGAAAAATGTACGACGGGGGGCTGCCGGAAGGCGGCCTTCTTCAATGAGGAAATAAAAATGAATCTGGAAAAATTTTTGACTGAATATGATAAAAAAGACATCTACCCTATGCACATGCCGGGTCATAAACGAAGCGGAATTATGGATATGGCAAACCCGTATACCATTGATGTGACTGAGGCAGGGGAGCTTGACGACCTGCATAATCCTCAGGGCATTCTTGCTGAGACCATGGACAGATGTGCCGGAGTGTTTGGAAGCAGCAGCTCCTTCTTTCTGGTTAACGGAAGCACCTGCGGCCTTCTTGCAGGGATTTTTGCGGCGACAAAAAACGGAGACAAAATTCTTGTGGCAAGAAACTGTCATAAATCTGTTTACAACGGCATTTATCTCAGAGGTCTGGAGCCGGTATATGTTTATCCGGAGATTGACAGGGAATTCGGAATATCCGGAAGCATAAAACCCGAAGATATCAAAAGAGAGCTGAAACAGAACCGAGATATTAAGCTCGTAGTAATTACTTCACCCACATATGAAGGCGTAGTGTCGGATGTTAAGAGCATCGCCAAAATCTGCCATAAATACAAGGTGCCTCTTCTGGTTGACGGGGCTCACGGCGCTCATTTCGGATTTCATCCGGGACTGCCTGAAAGAAGTATCGTTCTGGGAGCGGATATGGTTGTGGAAAGCGTTCACAAGACTCTGCCGTCCTTAACCCAGACTGCAGTTATGCATCTGAGCAGCAGCCTTATTGAAGAGGCGGAGCTTAGACAGTATCTGGCCATGTTTCAGACTACAAGTCCGTCCTATGTTCTTATGAGCAGCATCGACAAATGCGTCGGGTTCGTTTCAAGTCCTGAGGGACAGGATGCTTTTGAAAAATATATGAATATGCTGTCTGATTTCAGCGAAAGCATGAAGGCTCTGAAGCTTCTCAAGGTATTATGTAAAGGAAACGACAGCCTTGAGAACCATCCGTCGTTCTTCAGGTTTGATCCTGGAAAAATCGTGATTTCTCTCGGGGACAGCGAAATTACAGGAACTAAGCTGGAAGAGACCTGGAGGGAAAAATTCAGAATTCAGGCAGAGATGGCATACGGAAATTATTTAGTTGCCATGACCAGCATCTGTGATACCGAAAAGGGCTTCGAAAGGTTAAAGTATGCCCTGTTTTCCGTAGACAGCGAGCTTGAGGACGAAGCAATAAAAAGAAAGAAAAGTGATGATATTTCCGTGGACAGCCCGTACTTTGTCATAAAGGGCGGACTGGACAACGATAAAAAAAAGCATCAGGGATACGATACTGCATTTGAAATTGACGGAATCAGCCCTCCGAAAGGAGGAGAAGCGGCAATGACCTCCTCAGAGGCATTGAATTCTCCGGGTCTTACGATTAATGCGGAGGACTGCGGGGGAGAAATATCCCAGGAATATATATATGCTTATCCGCCGGGAGTGCCGCTTGTGGTTCCCGGGGAAAAAATCTCCGAAGAAATGCTTGAGTATATCGACATGCTT
>JAUNCY010000037.1:0-4118 GCA_030526325.1 Bacillota bacterium | reverse complement strand
ATACAGCAGCCTGGGCAGCTGGCCCGAAAAAATAAGGATTGTAAGAATATAGATTACAGGGAATATACGAAAGCATAAAAATCCGCCCGAAAGGCGGATTTTTTATATACTGAAAATTTAAAGCAGTTCTGCAGAGGTAATAAGGGCTTTTATGGCATTTTCCAGCTTTTTATACTGCTCTTTCGAAAGGCGGGCTTCAGCTTCACTGAGAATCTGAGATACCGCCAGACCGGGAGAAGCCGTCTGATCCACCAGCAGATAGTCTATGCTCGTGTTCAGAATTTTTGACAGTCTGACAAGAGTTTCCAGAGACATTTTTCTGGTTCCTCTCTCGATGTGACCTAAAAACGAGGCGGAAATCTCACACTGCTCCGCAAGCTTTTCCTGAGACATGTTACGGTCTAGTCGTGATTTGCGTATCCTGCTCCCTATAGCTTTGTAATCTAAACCAGTCTCCATAGTATCACCGCCTTACCTATATAATAATATATTGTATTAGTTTTAAAATTATGTAAAAATAGACTGAAAGAATTATATAATGACGAATAGAATTAAAAATTATTCTATTTTTTACTATTCATGCAATTGATTGACATATACTGTCAACTACAGATAGTATTATCTATTCATGAATTAAATTTCCGATCGGGCAAAATTTTATTACAGGGTTAATGACAATCATTTGAAAGGAAAAAGATATATGGCAAATGTTGCAGGCTATGAAGAAGAAATGGAAAAGCTGCTGTGGAATATTGCTGAATATATGGGGACAGACGACAGCGGATTTTTTGAATATCTGAGTCCGGAGCACCGGAAAAAAGTAGAATCCTTTCACAACAATGTATGGGTTGCTATGGAGGATTTGAAAATAGAGATTGAAAATATTCCCGATGAGGAAATCAGGCAGAAGACCTGTGTACTAATGAAAGACTGTGTGAATAACATGAGAAAAGAAGCTCTCCTTGAGGGTTTTCTGCTGGGCATAAAACTGCACAAGGAAATCGAAGCGTTATGATGACCTTCTGAGCAGTATGAATGACAAAATCGACTTGTGAATTGCGGCATAAAAGACGTTAATGATAAGTGATTTGTACCGGTAGGCCAAACCGGTTCTGGGGGAAACAGGATGGCAAAGAAAAACGATATAAGGATACTTGAGATTTTTGAAATGCTGCAGAAAGGACGCCCGGTTAAGAAAAGCGAGCTGTCCATGAGATTCGGGATTTCAGACAGAACTGTTCAGCGTGATATAGATGACATAAGAGCATATCTTGCGGATATGAAGGTTAGCGAAAGTCTGGGTGAAAGAAGCGTTGTCTACGACAGAGCAGACATGTCATATAAGATGGAGGGATGCGAGAATCCCATGATGAACAACAATGAGATACTGGCGGTATGCAAGATAGTTCTGGAGAGCCGCGCATTTAAGAAAGACGAGGTTAAGTCTATTCTGGGCAAGCTTGTTTCAGGCTGTGTTCCGGATCAGAATATGAAGATGGTGAAGGAGCTTGTGGCCAATGAAGCGTATCATTATGTGGAGCTGGAGCACGCATCGTATCTGTCCGGCATACTGTGGAAGCTTGGCGAGAGCATTAAGAAATACAAGCGGCTGGAAATCGAGTACATGAGGCAGGGAAGCAGCGACAGCGTTGTTAAAAGGACCATAGAACCTGCCGGAATAATGTTCTCTGAGTATTATTTCTATTTGAATGCCTATATTGTGGAGAAGAATGAGACGGGCAAATATGTCAGAAAGCATGATTATCCCACGATATTCAGGATTGACCGAATCAGGGAATGCCGGGAACAGGGCGAAAGATTCAAGTATGTTCATGCGGGCCGTTTTGAAGAGGGGGAATTCAGGAAAAGAGTTCAGTTCATGTACGGCGGCGAGCTGATGAAGCTTGAGTTCAAATACAGAGGAATCAACGTTCAGTATATTCTGGACAGGCTGCCTACTGCCGAGATAATTGAAACAGACCCTTCAGACGGAAGTTATACCCTTAAGGCAGAAGTGTTCGGAAAAGGAATCATAATGTGGCTGCTGAGCCAGGGAAAACAGGTCGAGGTAATCAGACCCGCAGTTCTCAGAGATGAGATGAAGAGGATTATTTCAGATATGGCAGGAATTTACGGGTGCGAGAGTTAAAACCACTGCCGGGAACGGCACGCAGGGGAAGATGCTTACGAAAGCCGAGAAAATTAATTCGTGAAGGAGCGGGAAAATGAAAAAAAGTATTAAAACCATAATTGCAGTATCTTTAGTTTTTGCAATAATTCTGTCTTTGACGGGATGCGGAGAGATTAAGAAAGCCGAAAACACGGTAAATAATATGTTTGCCGCATTGAAAGAGGGAAATCTTGAGGCGGCGCAGAAATATGTTGATGTTGATGACTTTGCCGGAGGGGATGATGGGGGTTCTTTAGCAGAAAATGATGAAATCATGCTGAAAGCTGTTTTTGGAGGACTTGAACATAAAATATTATCATCGGAGCAGATTGACGGAGATACCGTAACGGTAAAAACCGAGATTACAGCCACAAATATGAAAACGGTTATGGAAGAATTTATTATGGATGCGCTCAGTTACGCTTTTGCCGCTGCGTTCACAACCCCCGAACCGACGGAAGAAGAGGTAAATCAAAAAATGGAAGAACTGTTTATGGCGGCAGCCACAAAGCCGGAGCTGGAAACCGTAACAAGTACGGTTGATATAAGAGTTGTCAGAACGGAGGGAAATGTCTGGAAAATAGAAGCTGACGAGACATTTACAAATGCAATTTCGGGAGGCCTGTATGAGGCTCTTGATGCATGGGAAGGCTCTTTTGATGATTTATCTGATGATACAGAGAATTTAACCGATATATCTGAGGACATACTTGAAAACAATAATGTAGATCAGGAAGTTGACAGAATAACGGTAAACACTGCGAAAGAGGCGGAGGATGTTGTAAGCTTTTTCATTGCGGAAAACGCATATACCTTTGATTCAAACTGGCGTCTGGAAGGGGAAGGATACAATTACAGCCCGGAGAAAGAGACGTACAGCTGGGATTACGTAATATTAGATTCTGACGGCAATTATGTATATGAGGTGGTTGTTACAGAAAACGGTGATGTATACACAAATTATAACGGATACTGGGATATTGAATATAATATAAATGAATTCTGAAAAACCGATATTGAACAATGAGTTGTTTATTAAATGTTATGCATGTCGGGAGCAATACTGTTTTTCACAATAGTATAATGTTAAATGAGCTGGGATGTTTCTTACCTCGATAATATAAATCATATTGAACCGTTCATTTATACGTTCGGCGTGATTTAGGTCACGCTGTTTTTACCGGTGACGCAATGTGTCCTTGTATTAAATTAAGATGAACATAGAAAAAGCTCAGGAAGGTGAGGAAAATATGACAATGAACATCAAACGTTACACCTGCTCAAAATGAGGTAAAGTATTCTCAAGATGGGAAGGCGGATTTGCACCGCCGTTAACCGATGAAATGAAGCCGATTTGCGACGAATGCAGGAATAAAGGAGTCAGGAAGATAATCAGAGAGATTTCGCAAAAACTTTAGCGGTTGACTCACGGATAATAAACAGTCCAGCTGAACAATTTATATGAGGTTTTATAAGAACAGACTCCGGTTTTCGGAGTCTTGTTTTTCTTTGGTGCTTTAGCGTCAAATAAACCCCTGGTTCTACCAGGGGTAGGTAAGATAGACTTTAGTATATGTAATAAAACCCCCATGTTACAATGATGTTGGTTTGGCGACCGCATCACTTAGTGTAGCAGGAGGTTTTTGACAATGAAAAATGAAATAAAACATACAGCTCATTCCAGTTATCGCTGTGAGTATCATATAGTTTTTGCACCGAAATATCGCAGGAAAGTGGTCTATGGAAAACTAAGGGCAGACATTGGAAAAATATTGAGAATGTTGTGTGACAGAAAAGGAATAGAAATCATTGAAGCGGAATGTTGTCCTGATCATATACATATGCTTGTACAAATTCCGCATAAATATAGCGTTTCTGACGTTGTGGGATATCTCAAAGGGAAAAGTTCTCTCATGATTTTCGACAGACATGCAAATCTAAAGTACAA
>JAUNCY010000036.1 GCA_030526325.1 Bacillota bacterium | reverse complement strand
TAATGCTGCAGCACCTCGAATATTCAACCGTAACTAAATCTTAAAACTCGTGTATGAAAAGTCCGCTTCCGAGCTTTGGCTCAAACCATGTGGACTTAGGAGGCATCAGCAGCCCTGCATCTGCAACAGCGATAAGCTGCGCTATTGTTACCGGATGCAGTGAGAAAGCCAGTTCCATATCCACGGAAACTCTTCTTTCCAGTTCGCCGAGACCTCTTATTCCCCCGACAAAATCAATTCTTTTATCGGTTCTCGGGTCTCCGATTCCCAGAACGGGAGAAAGGAGATTTGCCTGAAGGATTGAAACGTCCAGAGATTCTATAGGATCGCTTTCGTCAAAGGTTCCGTCAAGAGCTGTGAGCTTATACCAGCCGTCTTTTAAATACATTCCGAAAGTGTGAAGAGCCTCCGGTCTGTACGGTTCGCTGCCGGAAAGTTTCTCCACTGAGAACTTTTCGGAAATCTTTGCGAGAAAATCTTCCCTTGTATAGCCGTTTAAGTCTTTTACCACTCTGTTGTAATCGAATACGGCCAGGTCCTCATCCGGGAACATAACAGCCATGAAGTAGTTGAATTCCTCATCGCCTGTGTAGTCAGGATTTTCCCCACGTCTTTTCATTCCCACATTCACAGCGGAAGCAGATCTGTGATGACCGTCGGCAATGTAAAGGGCATCTATCTGTTCTCTGAATATCTTTTCAATTTCAGCATTAACAGCGCTGTCGCCAACCACCCATAATATATGGGCAACTCCGTTGCCGTCGACTATATCGTACTCAGGTTTTCCCTTGGTGATTTCTGTGATGACTGCAGCCAGGTCCGGGTTCTGTTTATAGGTAAAGAAAACCGGCTCCGTATCGGCGCTGCATATATCAAAGTGGTTAATTCTGTCAACTTCCTTTTCGTGTCTTGTAAGTTCGTGTTTCTTAATAATATTGTTCTGATAATCATCTATTGAAGCACAGCCCACGAAACCGGTCTGTACTCTTCCGTCCATTATCTGTCTGTAAATATAAAATGAAGGCTTTGATTCTCTGATGAATATTCCTCTGTTCAGAAAGTCATAGATGTTTGATTTTGCTTTTTCATAAACGGAACGGTCATAAGGATTTTCCTGCTCAGGCATATCAATCTCCGCTCTGCATATGTGGAGGTAGCTGTATGGATTGCCTTCAGCCATTTCAGAGGCTTCTTTTCGATTCATAACATCATACGGAAGTGAAACTACTTTTTCTGCATATTCAGGCGCAGGTCTCAAAGCTTTAAACGGTCTGACTATTGCCATTAATATCCCTCTCTTTCCCCAATTTTCGGATTTAATGAATTCATAATTATATATTGATAAATGGTTAACAATAGTATTATATTCATTTGAACTATAGCTGTAAAGAAAAATAATTTTTAAATTACCGGATAAAAGAGGAAAAGGACAGTATGTATAACAAAACAATAAGGATAAAAGCCGTATTTGCGTTTTTTGCCCTTTGTATGATGTTTTTAACTGTGAGGCTGTATGTTATTCAGACGGGCGGTATCGAGGATTCCAGATACGTGTATTCACCCGGACAGGGAACGGAGCTGAGCGGGATCAGTTTCAGAGGAGATATTCTGGACAGAAACGGCGAGCCCCTGGTAAACAGGGAAGAATCTTACATCTTCATGATTGATAAGACTAAAATCGATTTAAGGGCAGAAAGTCTCATAAAGCAGGCAGGCGGTAAAAGAATTCCGGCGGAGAGCAGAAGATATATAGGATTTAAGGCGGATGACTGCAGCGAAAGAGTAATGGAAATTATTAAGGCGGAATACGGAGGATTCGTTTTTGTTTCCACGGACAGATATTCCGTTCCTCAGATCGCCGCTCATATTATAGGATACTGCAACAGGTACGACAACACAGGGGTATTCGGTCTTGAAAGGCAGTTTGACAACCTGCTGACCCCGGACGAAGAAATAAGTGTAGTTACCGACGGGGCCGGCAGAATTCTGCCGGGATATGGAATGAAATATGAAGTTCAAAAAAAGGCAGGAGCGGTTAAAACTACTCTGGATTACAATATTCAAAGGATGGCGGAGGAAATTCTGGCAAAGTATGCCGAATCAGGAGGAGCTGTGGTTATCGCCGATGCGAAAACCGGAGGCATTCTTTGCTCGGCTTCGTATCCTTCTTATGATCCGGAAGACGTTGGCAGTGCCCGGGGAAGTTCTTTAATAAACAGGGCTCTGCAGGCGTCATATCCGCCGGGCTCTGTTTTTAAAATAATAATTGCGGCGGCATCTGTTGAGTCGGGAATTGCGGAGCCGGGAGATATTTTTCACTGCAGCGGATGTGAAGACGTTTACGGAGTGAAGATAAGCTGTTCAAAAAAAGAAGGCCACGGAGACATAACCTTTGAGGAGGGCTTCGCAAAATCATGTAACTGTGTATTTATTCAGCTGGGCATGGAACTGGGAGGAAAAAGGCTGCTGGATATGGCAGAAAGATTTGGACTGGGCAAAGAGGTGCTGGAAATTCTCCGGGAAGAATCTCCGGGAATTCTTCCTGATTTGTCCCGGCTGTCGGGTGCGGGCACGGCAAACTGCTCTATCGGCCAGGGCGAAACCGAGATTACCTGTTTACAGGCAGTTCAGATTGCCGGAACTATTGCCTGCCTGGGAAAGCACCCGGGGCTTTATCTGACTGAGGGGAATGAAAATCCAAATAAAGGAAAAAGGGTTTTGAATATCAGTACCGCATTGACATTGAGAGATATGATGTGTAAAGTTGTAGAAGAAGGAACAGGAACCGGAGCAGGAACTGCTTCCGCAGGTAAAAGCGGATCTGCCCAGTCATATATAAACGGGCAGAAGGTTGTTCACGGATGGTATGCAGGATTTTTTCCGACGGAGAAACCGGAGTATATTGCGGCTGTTTTTACCGAATCCAGCGGCGGAGCTACCGATTCTGTAAAAATATTCGGAGAAATTCACAAAATGCTGACAGAAAATAATTATAGTGCGGAGAATTGAACAAAAAACCTTGCAAGTATTCAATTCATGTGGTAAAATTTCCTACGGTGTACTACGAACGGTCCTCTGATGCATCAGGGTGTCATGAACGTTTAATATTTTAAAGGGAGGAACACTATGAACATTATTACAGCAATTGAGCAGGAATACGTGAAAAACGATGTACCGGTTATTAAAGTCGGCGACACAGTAAAGGTTCACATTAAGATTAAAGAAGGCTCAAGAGAAAGAATCCAGATTTTTGAAGGTTATGTTTTAAAGAAGCAGAACGGCGGAATCAATGAAACATTCACAGTAAGAAGAATTGCTTCCGGAGTAGGCGTAGAAAAAACATTCCCGATTCATTCACCAAAGATTGAAAAGATCGAAGTAGTAAGACATGGCTTCGTAAGAAGAGCTAAGCTCAACTACATGCGTGAAAGAACCGGTAAATCCGCAAAAATCAGACCGGAAAAGAAAAAGTAATAAGACTAAAAAAGGGAGCCTGCATAACGGGCTCTTCTTTTTTATTGGGTTTTGTTGAATAATATAAGTCGAGCTATTGATAATATTTAAGATGGCTTACGAAAGCAGGGAGAAAAAATGGCCAACGAGCATATAAACTGGTATCCCGGTCATATGAAGAAAACCCGGGAGCTGATACAGGAAAATCTGAAGCTGGTGAATGCGGCAGTGGAAATCCTTGATGCGAGGATTCCCGTATCGAGCAGAAATCCTGTAATTGACGAGCTGATAAAAAATAAAAGACGAATAATAATCCTGAACAAGAGTGATCTTTCGGATCAGTCCGCAAACGAAGCGTGGACCAGGTATTTCAAGTCACAGGGAGCGGAAACAGTTTGTATGAACGCTCTTACCGGCGCCGGAATATCTGATCTGTTTAAGGTTATGAACCGGATGAAAGATGAGATAAATCGTGAATCCGTAAGGAAAAAGCCCCTGAGAGCTATGATTGTGGGGATTCCCAATGTGGGAAAGTCTTCCCTTATAAACAGGCTTGCAGGCAAAAAAAGTGCAAAAACCGGCAACAAGCCCGGTGTTACCAGAGGGAAGCAGTGGATAAATCTTCAGGATCAGATTCAGCTTCTGGATACTCCGGGAATTCTGTGGCCTAAATTCGAGGACAAGGACACCGCTCTAAAGCTGTCTTTTGTGGGCTCGATAAAGGACGAGGTTCTTGACAGAGAAGACCTTACAATAGAGCTGATAAGATTCCTCAAAAACAGTTATCCGGAGCTGCTCGTAAAAAGATATAATTTAGACAGCACAGAAGGTGAGCCGCTTGAAATAATGGAGGCTATCTGTGAGAAGCGAGGCTTTATCATGTCCGGTAAAAGATATGATTATGCCAGAGCCGCAAGAACTGTAATCGACGAGTTCAGGAGCGGAAAAATGGGCAGAATCACTTTGGAAATTCCGGGGAAAGATGTGGAAAGCAATGACTAAGGAAGAAAGAAGAATTATGCTGCTCCAAAAGCTGGAAGAAATGAAAGTTATCGAGAACGAGATACATGCGGAAGGAGTCAGATATATAGCCGGAATAGATGAAGTGGGAAGAGGTCCCCTTGCCGGACCTGTAGTTGCTGCCGCAGTGGTGCTGCCTGAGGATTTCGACGTTATCGGAGTTAACGACTCTAAAAAGCTTTCGGAGAAGAAACGTGAAGAACTCTTCGAATTAATAAAGGATAAGGCTGTTTCCTATTCATTCGGAATAGTGGACAATGAAGTCATAGACGAAATCAATATTCTTGAAGCAACAAAAAAGGCTATGAAAGAGGCTGTAGAAGGCCTTGAAGTATTGCCGGAGCATCTGCTGATAGATGCCGTAAAGCTGGAGGCTGTTGATATTCCCCAGACTCCGGTTATTAAAGGAGACGAAAAATGCCTGTCTATAGCGGCAGCGTCCATACTTGCCAAGGTTACAAGAGACAGAATGATGGTGGAATATGCAGAAACATATCCGGATTATTCCTTTGAAAAGAACAAGGGCTACGGAACGAAAGCTCATTATGAGGATATAGAAAGGGCCGGAATCTGTCCGATTCACAGAAGGACTTTTTTAAAAAAGATATTGTAAACGGTGGAGAAAATGTGTAAAGGTTTTAAAGCTTTTACAACTGAATATGATTTGTATCTTCAGGACGAATCCAGGAAAAAAGGATATGCAGAGACTGTATCGTTTCCGGCTTCGTCTGAGGAGGTTTCACGCATTGTGAAGCAGTGTGCGGAAACAGGTACAGCGGTGACTGTCCGGGGCTCGGGTACCGGAGTAGGAGGCGGAGCGGTTCCTTTCGGAGGTCACCTGATGAGTCTTGAGAAAATAAGACATCTTCGTATGGGCACTGACGGCAGAAGTGTAATTGCCGGAGCAGGACGCTCCCTTAATGAAATCAACGATTTCATTAACAGGGAAACCGGAGGAAAGCTGTTCTTCCCGCCGGATCCCACTGAAGGAACCGCAAGTGCAGGAGGAATGGTTTCCTGCAATTCGTCGGGAGCCAGAACCTATCGCTACGGTCCCGTCAGGAATTATGTGAAGCGTATAAAGGCGGTTCTTGCAGACGGAGAGATTATTGAAATTGAGAGAAACCGGATTTTCGCATCCGGAAGGAATATATGTATAGATATTAATAAAGAAGGTGACCCGGTTGCCGTCACCGGGGCGGAAAAAGAGCCGCCCGCTTGTAATACAACAGAAGAAAAAAGAATAATCAAGCTACCGGGATATGAAATGCCTGATGTTAAAAATGCTGCAGGATATTATGTCAGGGACGATATGGATCTAATCGATCTGTTTATCGGAGCAGAGGGAACTCTCGGAATAATAACCGAGGCTGAATTCTTACTGGAGGAAAAGCCCCGATATATCTGGGGTGTGATTTCTTTTTTTGAAAAAGAAGATATGGGAATTGAGTTTTCACAGATGCTTAAAAGTAAGAAAAAAGAATGCCGCGGAATTATTTCTGTAGAATTTTTTGACTCGGGATCTCTGAAAATTCTGAGGGACAGGAAAAAGGAATCTCAGAAAGAGATGAGTTCTCCCGTGATACCGGAGCGGTTTAGGGAAGCGGTATTTACAGAGATTGCTGCAGACAGTCTGGAGGAAATGGGGAAGGCTGTTAAGCTGATCGAAATCTGCATCGAAAAGGCAGGTGGAAATCCTGACGATGCCTGGGCAGCGGGAAGCCCCAGAAGCTTCGAAACCTTTAAACAGCTGAGACATGCAACTCCGGAAGGAGTGAATGAAAGGATTGCGGCGGTTAAAAAGCTGCATCCCCTGATTACAAAGCTGGGGAGTGATATGTCTGTTCCGGAGGAATGTTTCCGGGAGACTGTTCAGATGTACAGAACCGATCTCATCAATGCCGGTCTGAATTACGTAATGTTCGGTCATATCGGGAATTCTCATCTGCATGTTAATATCATAAGCGGAAACGAGGAAGAGTATTCCGAAGGAAAGAGCATATTTATGAAATGGGCTGAGAACATCGGAAGAATGAGAGGAAGCATATCCGCCGAACACGGGGTGGGAAAGCTGAAAAGGGATTTTCTAATCTGCATGTACGGTCAGAAATCCGTGGATGAGATGAGAGAATTGAAAAAAGCCTTTGATCCCGAGGGCATTCTTGGAAGAGATAATATATTTGTATGGAACAAACAGAAAAAATGATGTATAATTAATTGTTTAAAATACAATAAGGAGTGAAATTAGTGTTAGCAAAAACTTACGATCCTAAACAGTTTGAAGAAAGAATTTATGAAACATGGGAGAAATCCGGATGCTTCAAAACCGAAATAGATCCCGCCAAAAAGCCGTTTACAATTGTAATGCCCCCTCCAAATATTACGGGCCAGCTTCATATGGGACATGCTTTAGACCAGACTCTGCAGGATGTTCTCATCAGATGGAAGAGAATGCAGGGCTACGCTGCTTTATGGGTTCCGGGAACAGACCATGCCAGCATAGCTACCGAAGTCAAGGTAGTTGACAAAATCAGAGAAGAAGAAGGAAAAACAAAAGAGGAACTGGGAAGAGAAGAATTCCTCAAGAGAGCATGGGAGTGGAAAAAGGTTTACGGCGGAAGAATTACCGAACAGGTAAGAAAGCTGGGCAACTCCTGTGACTGGGACAGAGAAAGATTTACAATGGACGAAGGCTGCAACAAAGCCGTTACAGAGTTCTTTGTAGACTTATATAAAGAAGGACTTATCTACAGAGGCAACCGTCTTATAAACTGGTGTCCGAGCTGCAAAACCACCCTGTCAGATGCGGAAGTAGAGCATGAAGACAAGCAGGGCAAATACTACTATGTAAGATATGACGCTGCGGACGGTTCGGGAGACAGCATCGTTGTAGCAACATCAAGACCTGAAACAATTTTCGCGGATACTGCAATTGCGGTAAGCCCTGAAGACGAAAGATACACAGCTCTCGTGGGAAAGGAATTCACGGTTCCGACAACAGACAGAAAGGTTAAGCTTATAACCGACTCATATCCTGATATGACAAAGGGTACAGGTGCCGTAAAGATTACACCTGCTCATGACTTCAACGACTTTGAAGTAGGTGAAAGACACGGTCTGGAAGTGTTAAGCTGCATAGACTTTGACGGAAAAATGAGCGATCTGGCAGGCAAATACAAGGGACTGGACAGATATGACTGCAGAAAACAGTTTGTAAAAGAGCTGGAAGAAACAGGACATCTGGTAAAAACCGAGGATATGACAATTCCTGTAGGCGGCTGCTACAGATGCGGAACAGTAATCGAACCGATGCTTTCGGATCAGTGGTTCGTGAAAATGGAGCCTCTTGCAAAGAAGGCTATTGAAGTTGCCAAAAACGGTGACCTGGTACACGTTCCGGAAAGATTTGAAAAGATATACCTGCACTGGCTTGAAAATATTAAAGACTGGTGTATCTCCAGACAGCTCTGGTGGGGACACAGAATCCCTGCATATTACTGTCAGGACTGCGGAGAAATCATAGTGGAAAAGGAAGCCCCTCATACATGTCCTAAGTGCGGAAGCAGCAGACTGAAGCAGGATGAGGATGTACTGGATACATGGTTCAGCTCAGGATTATGGCCGTTCTCAACACTCGGCTGGCCTGAAGAAACAGAGGATTTCAAATACTTCTATCCGACAGACGTTCTCGTTACTGGTTACGATATCATATTCTTCTGGGTTGTTAGAATGGTATTCTCGGCAATGTATTCAACAGAAAAGAGCCCGTTCAAATACGTATATGTTCACGGTCTCGTAAGGGATGCCCAGGGAAGAAAGATGAGCAAATCTCTCGGAAACGGAATAGACCCGCTGGAAATGATTGACGAATACGGCGCTGACGCTCTCAGATTTATGCTCATGACCGGTATTACTCCGGGCAACGACATGCGTTTCCAGACGGAAAAAATCGAAAGCGCAAGGAACTTTGCAAATAAATTATGGAATGCATCCAGATTTGTACTCATGAATGCAGAGGATGCTCAGATAATTTCAGAGGAAGAGGCTTTCAAAAACCTTAAAGACGAAGATAAATGGATAATCTCAAGAATCAACGATGTGGCAAAAGAGGTTACTGCAAATCTGGAAAAATTTGAACTGTCATTTGCGGGACAGAAAATTTACGATTTCATCTGGAATGAATATTGTGACTGGTACATCGAAATAGTTAAGGGAAGATTATACGGAGAAGACGGAGCCGACAGAAATACAGCAGTTTTCGTTCTCATAAAGGTTCTGAAGGATATGCTGAAACTTCTGCATCCTTTCATGCCGTTTATTACAGAAGAAATATGGAGCTACCTGCCTGAAAAGGAAGGAATGCTTATCAATGCAGGCTGGCCTGAATATGACGGAAATATCGACTACAGCGAATCAGTTGAAAAGATTGAACTGGTTATGGAGGCTGTAAGAAGTATCAGAAATATCAGAGCCGAAGCAGGAGCTCTTCCTTCAAGAAAGCTGAATGCTATCATTGTTGCCGAAGGAAAAGCTGCTGATATGCTTTCATCGGATGAAAGATATATCAAGAATCTGGCAAATATCACAAATATAACATTTGTATCTGATAAGAGCAATGCTCCTCAGGACGTAATGTCAGGTGTGGTTTCAGGCGCAGAAATACTTATCCCGCTGGATGACCTTCTTGATTACGAAGCAGAGCTTGAGAGACTTGAAAAGGAAAAGGAAAAGCTCATCAAAGAGGTTAAGAGAATTGAAGGCAAGCTTTCAAACGAAGGCTTTGTAAAGAAAGCGCCTGAAAAGGTAGTAAATGAGGAAAAAGCAAAGCTTGCAAATTACAACGACATGCTTGAAAAGGTTATGTCAAGACTTGAGCAGGTTAAAGGAAAGCTTTCAAAATAATGAATGACAAAGATTTTTTAGAAAAAAGTATTTTAAAAATAGGTGAATTCAACCGATTCGGAAGCATACCGGGACTCGAAAGAGTCTCGGAGCTTCTTGAACGGCTTGGAAACCCTCACAGGGATTTAAATGTGATACACGTGGGCGGCACGAACGGAAAAGGTTCTGTGTGCAGGTACGTGTATTCTGTTTTACAGGAGGCAGGATACAGAGCAGGGCTGTTCATATCACCTTACATCGAGGATTTCACAGAGAGAATAGAGTATAACGGAAAACAAATTGATCCTGAGGATTTATACCGGATTACTGAAAATGTAACCTGCAGAGCCGCTGAAATGGTGGCGGACGGTTTTGACTCTCCAACGGAGTTTGAGGTGCTGACTGCCATAGCTTTCTGTTACTACAGAGATAAAAAAGCGGATCCGGTAGTATTAGAGGTCGGTCTGGGCGGTATAGGAGATTCCACAAACGTGGTGGAAAAACCTCTGGTTTCGTGCATAACCTCGGTATCCATGGACCATATGGATTTTCTGGGAGACACCCTTGGAATGATTGCCCGGGAAAAGGCGGGAATTATAAAATCCGGATGCCCTCTGGTTTATTTTTCGGACAATGAGGAGGTATCCGCGGTAATAGAAGGAAGAGCAAAGGAGCTTAATGCCGGAAGCTTTAACTGTTCAGGAGTAAAAACCGTGATTGCTTCCGAAAATATGAGATCGACAGTGTTTTCGGCGGTGATTGACGGAGAAAGCTTTGAAAGCATCAGACTGAGTATGCCCGGCAGACATCAGATAAACAATGCGGTATGTGCATTGAAAACGGTTCAGATACTCAGAAACGAGCATGGATATTCAATCACGGATGAGGCTCTTAAAGCCGGAATGTCGGCGGCCGTGCAGCCGGGCAGGATTGAAATTATTTCAGAAGATCCTCTGGTGGTTCTGGACGGTTCCCATAACGAGGACAGCATAAGAGCGCTTACGGAGTGGGCAGAGGGATGCTTTGAAGCCGATGACAGGCTTCTTGTAGTTACTGGTATACTGAAGGACAAGGAATATGTAAAGATTGGAAAAATGCTGGCAGATATGGGAAGTGACTTTATTGTTACCGAACCGGATAATCCCAGAAAGCTCGACGGGGAAAAATATAAAGAGGTTCTGGAGAGATTTACGGAAGGAAAAAAGAGTATAACGGTTATAAAGAACCCGGAAGCTGCGGCAGAATACGGACTGAATAAATTTTTTGTTAAGAATGAACCCCATAAATCGTATAAAGCATTGATTTTCACAGGATCTTTGTATATGATTGGGGTGGTTAGGAGGAAATTAAGGGTATTTTGACGGAGGTATAATTGGAGATGAAAGGGAACAAAGTAATTCTGTTTTACAACAGCTTTTCAGGAGCCGGGACATTCGGATCGGAACTGGATAAGGTTATTGGAAGATTTCAGAGTAAAGGGATGCAGGTTTTTCCGTACAAGATAGACAGGGAACCGGAACCTATGGTTGAATATCTGAATTCACTGGACAAGGAGTCGATTTGCAAAGTAGTAATTGCCGGAGGAGACGGCTCGGTGGACATATGCGTAAATGCCCTGATAAAGGCGGATTATCATGCGCCGCTGGCGATTTTTCCGACGGGAACAGCGAACGATCTTGCAAATCATCTGAAAATCCCGACAGTAGTGGAGGCTATGATTGATATCGCTCTTGAGGATTATATGGTCCCGCTGGATGTAGGACAGATAAACGACAGGTATTTTGTAAATGAAGCCAGCCTCGGATTTATTATAGATGTCAGCCAGAAGACCGATCAGAAGGTCAAGAACGTATTCGGTATGGTAGGCTACTATATTAAAGGTCTTGAGGAGCTTCCTAAAATCAAGCCTTTCAGGGTAACTCTGAATTATGAGGGAACAGAGAAAAAAGAAAAAATCTATTTCATGCTGATTATGAACGGAAATACTGCGGGTGGATTTAAAAAACTTGCGCCTAAAGCCAATACTCACGACGGAAAATTCGATGTCATAGCATTTCGTGAATGCGATATACTGGAATTTGTAAACCTGGTAAGAAAGGTTCTGAAGAGAGAGCATATCAATAGTCCGTATGTTCACTTCTTCCAGACTGATGAGATTACTATCGATACGGAAAAGCCTGTAGGCACTGACGTTGACGGAGAAAAGGGACCGGATTTCCCTCTTAATATAAAAGTGCTGCCTTCCAGATTCAGGGTTTGCGTTCCTAGAGCAATAAGATAGAATTCCTCACACTGAAGCCTTCAGGTTCATAAAATGAATCTGTAACGGATATGTTTAGGGTCGAGGTGTGTTATGGATAATTCCGAAAAAAACATAGTCGTTTTCAGCGGTATCGGAGACAGCAGCCTTTCGGCGTTGGACTTGAGAAACCCGGAAACGATAAAAAAAGTAAATATTTCCGCGGCAGGCGGATTACACGGGATAACTGTCTGTGAAAACAGGCAGTTTCTTTATTTTGCCGATATGTACGGAAACCGTGTAGGCTCCTATAATATTTACGAGGGAAGGGCGGGAGAAAACACTTCTGCCGGTGCAGCCCCGTGCCATATTGCTGTAAGAGGAGGACTGCTTTACGTGAGCAATTCGGATTCCGACAGTATTTCGGTAATTGATTCTGAAGATATGAGTGCAGTCATCAGCATTCCTTCCGGAAGAATGCCCCATGACATGGCTGTATGGAACAGCTCTGTTCTTGCTGCGGAGAGCGGCCCTGACAGTATAGGAATCATAGACGGAGTGAACTGCGAATACGGGGAAAGAATACAGGTAAAATGCTCTCCCGCACACATATGCAGAATACCCGGAAAAGATATTTTTGCGGCGGCATGTACGGAGTACGGACTGGAAATAAAAGGATATATATGCCTAATTAATATGGAAAGACCCGGACTTGAAGAACGTATAAGAGTGGGGCACTGCCTGACCGACATAGAGGCGGATGAAGACGGAGTTCATGTATTTGTAACCGACGGCGGCAGGGGAAGCATATATAAGGTGAATATACTGAACGGGCTGGTTGTAGGAAATCTGAACCTTTCGGGGTTTCCCGTATCCGTTTCGGCGGGCTGCGGAAACGGCAGGATTACAGTGGTGGACGGAGAGAACAGACTCATATATATTTTGAGGAAAGACACTTTTACCGTAGAAAAAATTGTGAGAGGAAGAGGGGAAACAGCTCATCTTCTGTGCATATAAAAACGGGCGGCTCCGGAGCCGCCTGTAATTTATTTTGAGTTATCTGCCTGACATCTGTTTTTCTGCAGCTTCAACCAGTTTCTTTGTCATATAACCGCCGACATATCCATTCTGTCTTGAAGTCATATTTCCTTTGTCTGTCTGCTCGTAATTTGACATTCCGAGTTCAGAAGCGACCTCTGTTTTTAACTGTTTTAATCCGTTTTTTGCATTAGGATTCATAGCCATATTGACAGCCTCCTTATATAAGAATATTTATGATTTCAGGTAATTCTGCAGTTTTCCTGTATTAATAATATCTGCACAAATGCAGAAAAATATTATGCTACATTATGGAGACTTTTACAATTTTTTTATTTTCATACAAAGGTATTAAGCGTTTCCGTTTTCGCCTCTTTCCAGAACGCCCTGATAAACGTTGTAAATTTCCCGGCTGGTCTGCTCGTCTACGGTGCCGGTGACAGGCAGATTGTAAAAGGTCTGGAAATCCCGGACAGCCTGCCCTGTTGAACTGTCGAAGATTCCGGTGATTTCAACGGGGGATATATATTCGTTGAAATTTGCGATGTAGCTCAGGAAAAACTGCATGAGTTCAACAATAAAGCCTTCGCTGCCGGGAGCAAGATTATATTCGAAGCTGTCATATATATAACCGTAGTCCAGACCGAGAGAATCCAGCTCTGCCAGTCTTCGAAGGCTTATAAATATTCTTTCAATGCTGTACCAGGTGGCTTTTCCTACTATTCCGTCCTGTTCAAGATTGAATATCCCCTGAAATGCTTTTACTGCCTCTTCTGTATATTCGTCGAAGATACCGTTTTCCTCGGGTATGACAGGGATGGCTGAATAAGTGGTTCCTATTCTGTTTAGCAGTATCTGCATATTTCTTACGGACAGGCTTTCATCACCCAGTCTCAGGGGAGTGCCGGGATATGACTCACCCACGTTCAGAACCGGTGCATTTTCCACTATCTCAATGTCGCTGCCGTAATAATACTGCAGTATTTCAAAAGCACTCAGCCCTTGATCTGCCAGATCAACAGTTCCCCACTGAGAAAGCCCTTCGCAGGTTGTCTGCACACCGTCGCAGTAACGGGTGAAAAGAGGAGCTATCTGTCCCGGTACACGAACATAGTCATTGAAGATTTCATCGACAATAATGCTTATGTTGTCAAAATAGTTTCTGCCGTTCACAAATGCCTGATCATACTGAGTTGTATTTGTTATGTCAAAATTATATCCTCTGCTGGGATACCACTCTGTGAATATTCTGTTCAGAGTGAAGGATATGATGGCATAAATATTGGCTTTCAGAGCCTCTTCCGGCCAGTCCGGGTACAGTTCGCTGGAAGCCACATTTTTTATATATTCGGTAAAAGGTACAGTGACTATGGCTGAATTTGTCCCCGGAGCACCCAGATTTACTCTCACATATTCAGGGACATAGGGGACTGTGGCTGCATATTCAAAAGTCAATATATTATCACTCCTTTGCCCGTATAATCAGGAAGAGGTATCAGATTAATAATCAGATGTGAAGCGGAATCTCCGAAAATCTGAACCATGTGATTTTGTTCCGTATAGTACCCGGGATGGGAAATTTCCACATAGTATATTTCATACGGAAGGGTGAGGGACGGACTGAGTGAAGCCTCCGGAGGAGGAGCAGTGAGGAAAATCGGACCTGCAAGACCGCTCCTGTCTGTAACAAGAGTACCCTGAAGGGATATTCCGTCTCCGTTTTCTTTGGTTACTGTTATCTGAGCACCGGGAATTGGTATCGCGCTTTCGGACTCTGCGACCTGAACAGTCAGAGAGCCTGCAGACAGTCCGGCAGATGAGCCCGCTGACGTTCCGGCAGATGATTCTGCAGACGATGCCGAAGCGGCGGGATTGTTTGATTTTTCCAGCATATTTTAAATTACCTCCGGGTAAAGTGTATGAATAATATTGTAAAATATTCTTTAAAAGATGCGGGATTTATTATATAATACTATTCATTAAATTTATTTTAAGGAGAGAGTATGAGAAAGGATACCTATGTTAAAGGAGCTTTCCTGGCGGCTCTGGGAGGAGTTTTCTGGGCTCTTTCGGGAACGTTCGGACAGTTTCTGTTTGAAAGAAGAGGTTTTGATGCGGAGTGGCTGACTTCCGTCAGACTTATTTCTGCAGGAACGATAATGCTGTTAATATGCCTTGCCAAGGAAGGAAAAGGAATTTTCAATATCTGGAAGACAAAAAGGGACATTATAGAGATAATTTTGTACGGAGTCATCGGCATGGCCGGTGTTCAGATTACATATTTTTACGGAATACAGTATTCGAATGCTGCAACGGGAACCATTATTCAGTACACAGGAACCGTATTTATTGTAATTTATTCGGCATTGAGGATTATGAAGCTTCCGAGCAAATATGAAGTTGTGGCGGTTATTCTGGCTGTAGCCGGTATTTTCGTCCTTTCGACCCACGGAGATATAAGCAGTCTGGTAATATCAAAACTGGCTCTTGCCTGGGGACTCAGCTCAGCGGTGCTTTATGCCTTCTATTCTACCTTCCCGAGAAGAATGCTGAAAAAATGGGGAACCCTGATGACGAACGGATGGGGAATGTTTGTAGGCGGAATAGTGATGCTGTTTATAAGACAGCCCTGGGACCTGCAGGGAGGAACCCTTGATTTCAGTGCGGTTCTGGCGGCCGGAGGAGTGGTTGTATTTGGTACTATTCTGTCATTCTTCTGCTATCTTGAAGGTGTAAGGATAATCGGATCAAGCAAGGCTGCTCTGTATGCCTGTGTTGAACCTCTGACAGCTGCTGTCATCGGAATCATATGGTTCAATATTTCATTCGGACTCATAGACTGGTTCGGTGCGGCTCTTATTGTTTCGACCGTATTCATAGTATCTCTTGCCCCCAAGGATGAGACTCCGGAAATACAGACCGGAAATGATAACAGCTGACAATAAAACAATTTTGTTCTCAATATGCCCTTAGGGGCATATTTTTTTGTGTGCAGACTTGTAAAGGAAAAGGAAGGGACTTCAATGACAGCTGAGAACAAAATCAAAAGGGCGGTTACCGTTATGCTGACAATACTGATAATAGTGCTGCTTTGTGCAGGATATTATGCCGCAATGGGAGGGAAAATCACGGCTCTTATGAATACGGATGAGAGACTTCTGCCGATTTATTCCGTAGAAACCGATGAAAAGGTGGTGGCAGTCAGTTTTGACGCGGCCTGGGGAAACGAGTATACGGATGATATTCTCAGAATTCTTGATGAATACCATGCCAGAGCGACATTTTTTCTGGTTGGATTCTGGATAGATAAATATCCGGATGATGTCAGAGAGATTGCCGCCCGGGGAAACGAAATAGGAAGTCATTCGGCAACCCATCCTGATCTGACCACATGCAGCCGGGAGCAGATTGAGAGAGAACTGGATCAGACAACGGAAAAGATTAAGAAAACCGCCGGAGTTGTTCCTGTACTTTTCAGAGCGCCCTACGGTGCATATGATAATAATCTGATAAACACAGCGGCAGACAGAGGATATCAGGTTGTTCAGTGGGATGTGGACAGTCTGGATTGGAAGGATATACCGGAGGAGCAGATAGTGGAGCGGGTTGTAAGGAATGTAAGAAACGGATCTATAGTTCTTTTCCACAATAATGCACAGTATGTGTGCGGATATCTGCCTCAGATACTTCAGAAACTTACAGATGACGGCTACAGGGTGGTGGCTGTAGGAGATCTGATATTAAAGGAAAACTACAGTATAGATCATACGGGAAGACAGTTTCCGAAAACATCCGGCAGTGCAAGATAATAAAAATTATGAGGAGAGAAGAAAATGACCTGCAGCGAAGAGATATATAATAAAATAACATTGAAAGGCACCATAGTATCCGGTGCAGAGTACAGTCACAAAGTGTACGGAGAGGAATTTGCCAGGTTCGAAATCGGAGTGATGAGAACCAGCGGATACAGGGATATCATTCCGGTTACCATTTCTAAAAGATTAATCGGCAGGGAGGAGCTTGAGGAAGGAGACTGCGTATGTGTTGAAGGTCAGATAAGAACGTACAACCGTTATATCGACGGAAAAAACAGGCTTATTATCACTGCTTTTGCCCGGGAGATTGAAAAGGAGGACCGGTATGAATTCGAACCGGATGAAAATTACGTGTTTCTTGAAGGTTACATATGCAGAGAACCGTTTTACAGAGTATCTCCGAGAGGTAGAGAAATAACGGATCTTATGCTGGCGGTTAACCGCATGTACGGAAAATCAGATTATATCCCGTGTATAGCCTGGGGAAGAAATGCCAGATACGCCGGGCTTCTGGATGTGGGAACAAAAATAAGAATATCGGGAAGAATACAGAGCCGTGAGTACAGAAAAAAACTCGATGAGGATAACGTGATAACAGGAACAGCCCGGGAAATCTCCGTAAATAAAATAGAAGAAATATAGACACAAATGACAGAATAACAAAGAAAAGCAGAAATTTTAATTAGTTGACCCATAAGAGAAAGTTTAATATAATAAAACGATAAACAGCACAAAATTCTGTATTGAAGTTTTAAACGGAGGAAACTGCAGAAGATGATTAGAATAGGATTAGACGGTATGGGAGGAGACAATGCTCCCGCGGAAATCGTTAAAGGCGCTGTAGAGGCAGCGGAAAAATTTAACGGAGACGAAATTATATATATATTCGGAGATGACAAAGCTATTTCGGATGAACTCAGCAAGTACAGATATGACCTTGACAGAATCAGGGCGATTCATACTACAGAAGTGATTACCAATCATGATACTCCTGTAAAGGCTGTGAGAAGAAAAAAGGATTCGTCTATGGTGGTGGGAATAAACTACCTGAAGGATGAAAAGATAGATGTATTCATTTCAGCAGGCAACACAGGAGCCCTCATGTCGGGAAGCACTCTTATTCTGGGAAGGATAAGAGGCATTGACAGACCGGCGCTGGCAACCCTGCTGCCGCCGATGATCGGGGACAAGCCTCTGTTTTTAATGGATTCCGGTGCAAATTCGGAATGCAAGCCGGGAAATCTTCTGGAGTTCGGCGTGATGGGAAGCGTATACATGAACAAGGTTATGGGCGTTGAGAATCCGAGAGTAGGTCTTGTTAATATAGGAGCTGAGGAATCCAAAGGAAACACAGTGACAAAGGCGGCATATGAGCTTCTTTCCCAGGGAAACCTGAACTTTGTAGGAAATGTTGAAGCGAGAGATATTCCCGAATCGCCTGCGGATGTAATAGTATGCGACGGATTCGTGGGAAATGTTATCATTAAGCTTACTGAAGGAATTGCAATGGCGTTTATGCATATTCTTAAGAAAAAATTTTCTTCGGGATTTGCTGCCAAAATCGGCGCGGCCCTTTTGATGGACAAGCTCAGAGAGATAAAGGATATGTTTGATTATTCGGAATACGGAGGAGCGCCGTTCTTGGGTGTAAGAGGAGCTGTACTGAAAATGCACGGTTCATCCAACGCGAATGCCGTTAAAAACACAATACTCAAATCAAGAGCATATGTGGAAAACAATGTTGTTAAAACCATACATGATGAAATAATGAAAATAGCTGAAGAGGCCGAGGAGGACGAAACGGTCTGATTACGGAGGTTTGATAATGCTTAGCGACAAAAAACTTAAAGAACTGTCGGACAAACTGAGGTATGACTTTAAGGATAAAACGCTGCTTGTTACCGCACTAACTCACAGTTCATACGTCAATGAAAACAAGCTCAAATATTCAAGCAACAACGAGAGGCTTGAATATCTGGGCGATGCTGTTCTTGATGCTGCAATCAGCGACTATCTGTATTTCAAATACAGAGAAGTGGAAGAGGGCACGCTTACAAAGGAAAGGGCGGCTATCGTATGCGAAGCTTCTTTATCCATGTGCGGAAAAGCTCTCGGCTTAGGTGATTATCTTATACTCGGAAAAGGTGAAGAGCATAACGGAGGAAGAGAACGGCCTTCGATGATTGCTGATGCGGTGGAAGCGGTGATAGGCGCCATTTACATTGACGGAGGCTGGGATCCTGCAAAAAAGACGGCACTGTTCATTCTTGAAAATGTGATACAGAAAGCCTCTGTCGGTCAGATAAACCGGGACTACAAATCTCTTGTTCAGGAAAAATATCAGGCCTCCGGAGAGGTCAGCATATGTTATGAGGTGGCAAAAGAAGAAGGCCCGGATCATGATAAAACTTTCTATATTGATTTGATTATTAACGGAAAGACTCTGGGCAGGGGTGTCGGAAAAAGTAAAAAAGAGGCTGAGCAGAGAGCTGCACAGCTGGTTTATGAGAGTGGAGAATAGCAGAATTGTATTTTAAAAGACTTGATATACATGGATTTAAGTCCTTTGCCGAACCGGTAAGTCTTGAATTCACAGAGGGTCTGACTTGTATAGTAGGCCCGAACGGAAGCGGTAAGAGCAATATCGCAGATGCCATAAAATGGGTTTTGGGTGAGCAGAGCCCTAAGACACTGCGGGGAGGAAAAATGGAGGAGGTTATTTTCGCAGGGACAGAGAGCAGGAAAGCTCGTGGCATTGCGGAAGTAACACTTGTCATTGACAATAAAGACGGAATTCTTCCTATTGAATATAATGAAGTATCCATATCGAGGAAGATGTACCGCTCCGGAGAAAGCGAGTACAGGATAAACGGAAGCCCGTGCAGACTGAAGGATATCAGGGAACTGATAATGGATACAGGCATGGGAGTTGAAGGATATTCCATGATAGGCCAGGGGAAAATATCGGATATAGTAAACAACCGGGCCGAGGGCAGGCGTGAGCTTTTTGAAGCCGCTGCCGGTATATCCAAATACAGAGCCAGAAAAAGCGAGGCCGAAAGAAAGCTTCAGAATTCAAACGTAAATCTGGACAGAGTGAATGACATTATATTCGAGATTGAGAGCCGGATTGACGGACTGAAAGAAGACAGTATTAAGGCCGGAGAATATCTTGAACTGAGTGCAAGGTATAAAACCATTGAAATCAATCTCGCCGTAAGGCAGGCAGAGAACATAGAGGAAAGAATGAATGCTCTGGAGACAGAGCTTAAAGCTGTTTCCGAAGAAATTGAAAAATACGGAGAGGAAAGGACGGAAAACGACAGGGAACTGAGTGATGTCAGAATTCGAATTTCCGAACTTGACGCAGTACTGGAGAATATCCGGAACAGCCTGATGGCGGAACTGGAACGGATAAACAGCCTCAAAAAAAATATTGAAGTCTCCGAGGAAAAAACTGCATCTGCAGACAGGGAAATCCGCCGTATAGATGAAGAACTTCTTAAGGCTCGCCTGAGGATTCACGAAGAATCCGCATATCTGGAGTCCATGGAGGGAAAAGGCAAAAATCTCAGTCAAAAAGAGCTGGTGCTGACAAAGGAAGCGGAAAAGAAGAATTCGGAATATGCCGAAGTTTCCGGACGGGCAGCCCGCAAGCTTGAGGAGATAGAAAAAAAGAAAAGCGATGTCTTTCAGCTTCACAGCGGGATAAATGTTGAGAAA
>JAUNCY010000035.1 GCA_030526325.1 Bacillota bacterium | reverse complement strand
ATACTCAAAATTCTCCGATGCGTCAATTTCGTTTTCGGAGTTCATTTTCTGTCTTATCTTTTCCATGGTAAGGGACGGACAGTATCCGGAAATAAACGAATCATAACTCTTACTCTTCGCATACTCTTCCGTTACGTTAAACATTTCCAGAGCCGCGGAATTTATATGTATGATACGACCCATCTCGTCTGCTGCAATAAGCCCGTCAGCCATTGTCTTCAGCACTATTTCCAGCTTGTTTTTTTCATCGGATATCTCGGACATATTTTTGTCCAGCTGTTCAGCCATTTTGTTGAATGCCTTCCCTAGCCTTCCGATTTCGTCGCCGGATTTAACATTTACCTGTCGTTTAAAATCTCCTCTGGACACTGCCTCAGCTCTCTGGGTAAGCTGGTTTATCGGTCTGGTTATGCTCTTTGAAATCATTACCCCCAGAATTACAGTAACCGCCAGAGCAATTACCATAGCCTGCAGGAAAATCTGGAATGAGCGTTCCAGAGTCTCATGAACCGATGACAAATCTTCTCTTATATAAAGTACTCCTATTACACTTCCGCTGTTGTTAATGGGAAAGGTCATATTCATTACCGGAATTTTCTGAGATCCGATAACCCCTTCGCTTTCTGCCACGTTGCCGTTGAGACCGGCGATAATAATATTTTCATCCAGGTTATCTATTGCGGATTCGTTTACAAAGCTGGGATTGCTGGAAGCGGTGATGTTAAAACTTTCATCCACCACAAATATCTCCTCTTGAACAGCGGAGTACCATGTTTCGATATTCGTTTGAATTTCCTGCTGAGATTCCTTTAAAGAACTGTAAGAACTAAGGCTTTTAAGCACACCCTCCTGAGCAACCTTGGTAAGGCCGCTTCTCGTATTTTCTATATGGTATGCTTCAAGCTGCTGCATTATAAACACCCCGACGATTGTCAGGGCGATAAAAACTAATAGGAAATAGATAATAATGAGCCTAACGCCAACACTTCCCTTTTTCCACATATATTTATTACGGCCTTCTGAAATAGTAGCCGATTCCTCTCTTTGTCATAATATACTTTGGCTCTCCCGGATCGTCTTCAACTTTTTCCCGGAGTCTTCTTATTGTAACATCAACTGTACGGATATCTCCGTAATATTCATATCCCCAGACTTCTTCGAGAAGCTGTTCTCTTGAAAATACCTGATTTTCCTGCTCCGCAAGATACTTGAGAAGCTCGAACTCACGAAGTGTAAGTTCAAGCGGTTTTTCGTTCTTTCTTGCTTCGTACTTTGTCATATCTATAGTGAGGTTTCCGTAGTTTGTAATCTTGCTGTTGGAATCGCTGCTGTCCGAAGTAAACTCTGTTCGTCTGATATTCGCCTTGATTCTTGCAATAAGCTCCCTCATCCCGAAGGGCTTGGTAATATAATCATCAGCTCCGAGTTCAAGACCCAGAACCTTATCAACTTCCTCTTCTTTTGCTGTAAGCATGATGATAGGCACATTGCTGCTTTCTCTTACTTTTCTGCAGACCTGAAATCCGTCCATTTGAGGAAGCATAATATCCAGCAGTATTAAATCGAAGTTAAGGTTTAATGCTTTCTTTAAACCTTCTTCTCCGTTGTATGCGGTTTCAATTTCATATCCCTCTTTAAGCAGATTGAATTTAATAATATCTGATATGGATACTTCGTCTTCTATAATTAAAACTCTTTTCGCCTTCACGAAACAGCCCCCTTTATGTTACTTCGTTATATTGTAACACATTTGAGGATAAGAAAAAATATTACGGATGAAAAAAATTAATATTTTACATAACCGAGAGGATCTACGTTTACGCCGTTCATCAGTACCTCAAAATGAAGATGTACTCCGGTCGATCTTCCTGTAGTACCCATTCCGCCTATTACCTGTCCCGGATAAACAAAGTCTCCCGGCTTTACGGAAATAGTGTCTAAATGCGCATACAAGGTTACCAAACCGTTTCCATGGTCTATCTCAATAACATTTCCGTATCCGTTGTTTTTGTTTTCGGCAACTGTTACTGTTCCTTCTTTTGCGGCATAGATAGGATCTCCGGTATCTCCCGGAACATCTATTCCTTTATGAACTCTTCCCCATCTGCTTCCCATATTTGAAGATACGGTTCCTCGGGAAGGAGTTATCATGCCTGCATCGCTTACTACCAGACCCTTTGTACCCACCAGTACAACCTGATTTACGGTTTCACTGATTACTTTTGTCTGCACTTCCTTTGAAGCAACCTGCTGTCCGTCATGCTTTTCAATATATGTTACGGTTTCTATTTTTCCGTCTACACCTGCATTTTTTACAGCAGTTTCTCCACAGTTTTTGGCTTCTGTAGGTTCGTATACTATTTCATACGGAACGGTTTTTTCTTCTCTTATTTCCGTTACTGTCTTAACTGTAAGAAGGTCGTTTAATACAGAGTAAATGGCATCATCATCAGAAATATTTGCGCTGCTTCCTTTTGAAACGCGAATTTCGAATTTTTCTACAAAATCGATTTCGTTAAAATTATCCTCAGGATGATCAGCTGCATATTCTTCTTTAATACGTTCAGCCGCATCCGCTGCTCTGTGCATTACAGAATCCTCAGCCGCCAGATTCCCGTCAACATAAATTTGATATACATTTACATCCAGCTCGCATTTTTCGTAGGCTGCTTCAGCTATTTCCTGCCAGTCGTTTTTTCCGTGGAATAATCTGAAACCTTTTTCAAAACTGAAATCTTTTTCATACATTGTGGTTTCCATGTTTTTGATTTCGGAAACGGATTCGTTAATCTCGCTCAGATTTTCAAGTACAACCTCAGGTTTGTCTATAAAGCCGAGAGCTGTATCCTCATAAAATACCGTATAACCCGAAGACTGAGAAAACAGTACGGCAAAGCCTGCAATAAGCATTGTCATACCTATACCAAAAGATAATAAAAATTTTGATTTTTTTGAGTTCGGATTTTTCTTAATAAAAGAATTGATAAAATCGAAATGACTACTGTGATCTGTCGAACCTCTCTCCTCAGTCTTTTTTAACGAACTTGTCTTTACTTTCATTAGTCACACACCTTTCTGAATTTGCAGGCCAAGAGAGCTGCCTGCATATATATATTACCGTATAATCGTTTTTTCGTAAACAATTTGGGGGAGAAATGTTACCGTTATGTTACAAAATTTTTTTAAAAATATTACAAAGAATGGAATTGTTCAGAATATGTTGTGGATTTCTCTATATTTTCTTTACTTCAGGCACAATTTATGCAGCATTTTGATTTGTAACAAAAAACGACATCAATTTGTTTTTTTAAACCCTGTCTGTTATAATAGCCAAACAAACCGGACTTTTATTTAACAGTACACTGGCAGGAATACAATTCCCTGACAAAAGTAAGGCAAAGTTATGAAAATTTACAAAAATAAAACAGAACTGTATTTACACGATACATATATTGAAAACCTTTTTATAAACGAATACATGATACCGGCCAACGGAGATTACGTAAAAGTATATCTCTTTGCCAAAATGTACCTGGACAAGGATCTAACCATATACAATGAAACCCTGGCAAAATACCTTAACCTGCCGATAAATCAGGTTCTGGCTGCCTGGGACTACTGGGAATCTAAGAAAGTCATCCGCAAGCATTACACAGGCAGTAATCCGGACGATTTTGACGTGGAGTTCGTATGTCTTAAACAGCTTATGTACAAGGGAGCAGAGGAACCTGCCCGTTCATCCGTGGAAAAAACTTCCGAAAAGCTGAATTCGGCGGTTTTCTCGAATGATGCCCTCAGACTCTTCAATGAGATAGAAAAAATAACGGGAAGAACTTTGAATTCCAGAGAACTGCAGGATATCAAAACCTGGCTCGAGGACTGGGGTCTCTCCGAAAAAGTGATTCTGAAGGCCTATGATACATGTATTAAGGACAGAAAGAAAAAGCCAGATCATAAATATATATCGGCAATAGTCCGCTCATGGTACGAAAAAGGATTATTCTCTTCTGAAGCTCTTGAAAATTATCTCTCTGAGCACGACAAAAAACACAGTATTTACAAGAGGATATTCAAGGCTCTCGGATTTGTAGGAAGATATCCTACGGAAGAAGAAAAAAGAATCATGGATATATGGATAGATGAATACATGCTGGACATCTCCACAATTCTGGAAGCATGTAAGAAAACCTCGGGTATTTCAAATCCCAGTATAAATTATATCCATACCATTCTTAAGGACTGGAAGGAAGGCAGTCAGGTTTCTCCTTCAGGCAAAAAGAAGCTTACAGCGGCTCAAATCGATAAGCTGTATGCAGATATAAGGGCGGAAAACAAGAGGATATCCGACAACCGTCAGGCAGAAATCTACGGTGCTTTCCCGAGAATAAAAGAAATAGACGAAGAGCTCCGGGAACTGAATCCAAAACGGCTGAAGCTGGTACTGGGAGGACAGTCAAAAACTTCATTATATAAATCAATCGAAACAGAAATGGAAAATCTCCGAAAAGAAAAAACCGGCACTCTCAAAAGAGCCGGCTATCCGGAAGACTATCTAAGCCCTGTTTATACCTGCCCCAGATGTAGAGACACCGGTTTCCTGGACAACGGAGAAAAATGTGTATGCCTCACCCAGAAACTTCTGAATATGTAAGTTCATCAAAAGAGCATGGCCGCTGACGAACCATGCTCTTAATATTTTTATTCAAAAACCTTTTCTCTGATAATAGTCTGCGCTCTGTCCGGTCCTGTTGAAATGATTTTTACAGGAACCCCTGTGATTTCCTCTATTGCAGCCACATAATCCTTTGCTTCCTTTGGAAGCTCTTCATATGAAGTGCATCTGGTAATATCTTCTTTCCAGCCCGGGAGTTCAATATACACAGGCTCGCATTTTGCAAGTTTTTCAAGACTTGCCGGGAAATGCTCGATAATTTCATCTCCGCATTTATACGCCTTGCAAAGCTTCAGTGTATCAAAACCGGTCATAACATCGAGAAGCATTAATGAAAGCCCTGTTACTCCGCTGATTCTGGATGCGTATTTTACAACAACTCCGTCAAACCAGCCGCATCTTCTAGGTCTTCCCGTAGTTGTTCCGAACTCATGTCCCGCAATTCTGATACGGTCTCCCGTTTCATTGTCCTGCTCTGTTACAAAAGGACCCTTTCCTACTCTTGTGGTATAAGCCTTTGTTATACCTATTACTTCATTTATTACCTGCGGTCCTATGCCGCAGCCCACCATGAATCCTCCTGAAATAGGATGGGAGCTTGTAACATAAGGATAGGTTCCCAGATCCACATCGAGGAGGGAGCCCTGAGCTCCTTCAAAGAGGATTTTCTTTCCTTCTTTTGATGCTTCATCTATCATAACCGATGTATCTTTAATATATGGAGCCATTCTCCTGCCGTACTCAGTATAATCATTAATGATTTTTTCCTTGTCCAGGGGCTCTGCTCCGTAAAATTTTGTTATTATCTGATTTTTAATGTCAATAATGTTTCCAAGCTTTTCTCCGAAATTATCTTCAAGCATGTCGCAGGCTCTCAGACCTGATCTTTCAATTTTGTCCATATAGCACGGACCGATACCCTTTTTTGTAGTACCTATATCGTCCTTGCCTCTCGCCTGTTCCGAAAGCTCGTCCAGCACTTTATGATAAGGAAAAACTATATGCGCTCTCTCACTGATGAAAATCTTTCCTTCGGTTTTTACACCTTCCTTGTTTAATGTTTCAATTTCTTCAAAAAAGCCCTGCGGATCTACCACAACACCGTTTCCTATAATATTCACAGTGTTCTCATAAAGAATTCCTGAGGGTATAAGATGCAGAGCGTATTTTTTGCCGCTGACTACAACGGTGTGTCCTGCATTGTTTCCTCCCTGACCTCTTACTACAACATCTGCTTTCTTGGAAAGATAGTCTATCATCTTTCCTTTTCCTTCATCTCCCCATTGGGTTCCTACTATTACCAGTCCCGACATCTAATAACACCTCAATCCTTCATAATTATATATTTAGGTTCTTTTGAACCATGTCGCTGAATTTTGTATATTTTCCCACCCATGTGAGAACCACAGTATCCGTCGGACCATTTCTGTGCTTTGCAATTATTACATCGCATTCATTTGGTCTGGTAGATTCTTCCTTCTTATAATAATCCTCTCTGTATAAAAACATTACAATATCCGCATCCTGCTCTATAGATCCCGATTCTCTCAAATCCGAAAGCACAGGCTTCTTTTCGTCGCCTTTTCTGGATTCAACAGCTCTGGAGAGCTGTGAAAGAACTATAACCGGGCAGTCAATCTCTCTTGCCAGCTGCTTCAAATACCTGGTAAGAGCCGATATTTCCAGCTGTCTGCTCTCTGCCCTGCCTTCAAATGTCATGAGCTGAAGGTAGTCTACAACTACGAGATCCAGCCCCTTTTCCATCTTCATCCGTTTGCACTTATTCTTAATCTCCAAAGCGGAAATACCCGGCGTATCGTCTATCATTATATCAAGCTTGTCAAGTCTTACAGCCGCATCAGTTATCTTTGTCCACTCTTCATCATCTATTGTTCCTTCTCTCATCCTTTTTATTTCAACAAGAGCCTCTGTACTGAGTATTCTCTCCGAAAGAAGTTCTTCTGACATTTCAAGGCTGAAGATAAGAACCTTCCCTCCTGCTTTTGCGGCATTTGTGGCAATATTGAGAGCGAATGCCGTCTTTCCCATGGAAGGCCTTGCCGCAAGAATAATAAGGTCCGCCTTCTGAAGGCCGGATGTCACGTCATCCAAAGCTGTAAAGCCTGTTGTAAGACCTCTCAGTTCACCTTTTTTCTCTGTAAGCATTTGAATTGTATTAATGTTTTTTACCAGCACTTCTCCTATATGGGAAACACCCTTTCTCTGTCTTTTCTGAGAAATGGAAAAAACCCTCTGCTCCGCTGTTTCGAGAATTTCTCCAGCAGTTTTTTCTGCGGAATAACCGTCTTCAACGGTCTCAGAAGAAGCCCTTATAAGGCTTCTCAGAATTGCTTTTTCTTCAATAATACGGGCATACTGCTCAATATTTGCAGTAGAAACAACCGCTGCTGTGAGCATAGCAAGATAAGCCCTTCCTCCGACGGCCTCAAGGCTTTTTCTTTTTTTCAGAGCCTCCGCAGCGGTCAGCATATCCACCGGCTCATTTTCTTTATATAATTCAATTAATACGGAAAATATCTCTTTGTGGGCTTCTTTGTAGAAATCATCGGGTCTGAGAATATCCGATGCATCCATCAATGCATTCTTATCTATCATAGAAGCTCCCAGTACGGCTTTTTCCGCCTCCTCGCTGTGTGGAGGGATTCTTTCTGTAACCGGCTTCATAACAATCTCACCTTTTCACTTACAGCGCTTCAACCATTACCTTGAAGCTTCCTGTAACTTCCTGATAAAGCTTTGCCTCTACGGTATATTCACCGAGCTGTTTAATCGGTGTATCGAGAACGATTTTCTTTTTATCTATTTCTATACCGTGCTGTTCCTTTAAAGCATCTGAAATGTCCTTTGAGGTTACTGAGCCGAAAACTTTTCCGCCTTCTCCTGCTTTAGTTTTTAATACTGTCTCTATCTCTGCAAGCTTTTTCTTTAATACTTCTGCGCTTGCCTTATCTGTAGCCCTTTTCTCAGCGTCCGCCGCCTTTTTTCTTTCGAGATCTCTGATATTCGCATCGGTAGCTTCCATTACTATTCCCTTAGGAATAAGGAAATTCTTTGCATATCCGTCGCTTACGTTTTTGATATCCCCTTTTTTACCTACATTTTTTGTATCCTTTATTACTATTACTTTCACTCTATTTCTTACTCCTTTCTTCTGCAATCTCGTTATTTATTATCTGCTTCAGAATAGCTTCTGCCTCCCTAACAGACATTTTTACCTGGGCTCCGGCAACATTGAGATGTCCCCCGCCGCCCATTTTTTCCATAAGAACCTGCACATTAATGTCGCCTATTGATCTGGCACTGATCATGACTTCGGATTCTCTGTTCTCACCTAGAACAACTGCTGCTCTGACACCTTTTATCTCCAGCATTTCATCGGCAGTCTGGGCTGTGATGAGTCCGATATTGTCATCCCTTCCTTCACACACCGTTATAGCAATACTTCCGCTTCCTTTTAATTTTATCAGTTCCGCGTTCATTATTGCCTTGGCTTTAACCCTGAACAGAGCTGAATCCACCTGGAAAAAGCTTCTTATTTTTGTGGAATCCGCACCTAATCTTCTCAGATATGAAGCCGCTTCGAAAGTTCTGACTCCGGTCTGGGAAGAAAAATGCTTTGTGTCGAGGGTTATTCCCGCCATCAGTGCATCCGCTTCCACTTTTCCCATTATATTTTTGTCTCCCGTATACTGTATAATCTCCGCAACCAGTTCACACGTGGATGAAGCATAAGATTCCATATATGCGAGAACAGGATTTTCTATTGAGTTTTCCTGTTTTCTGTGATGATCTATTACTACAATTTTTTCAACCTTTTTAAGCAGATCCGGACACTCCGTATATGCCGGACTGTGAGTATCCACCACAACCAGCAGCGTGTCCTTTTCAGCAAAGGATAATGCATGTTCTGAATTAATTATGTTGAAATTCCCGCTGCTCTTTACGTATTCATAAAGAGATGCCAGAGATTCTCCGACAAAATCCATTACTATTCCGGAGTTTTTTCCGTATTTTTTTGCAATTGCCTGGATTCCCACTGCAGCTCCGAAGGAGTCCATATCGGCATTTTTATGTCCCATTATAAGCACTCCCGATGACTGCTCAATAAGTCTCTGCAGAGCATGAGACATGATTCGGGATTTGCCCTTATTTCTTTTTTCTACCGCCTGAAGCCTTCCCCCGTAAAAGTCCGTCTTATTGATTTTCTTTACCGCGGCCTGGTCTCCGCCCCGGCCTAAAGCCAGCTCTATAGCCGCCTGAGAATACTCATGATTCTGCAGATAGCTTTTTCCGGAAGCTCCGACACCGATACTCAGAGATACCGGAAGATCTGTTCCTGTCTCTATTTCCCTGACCTCGTCGAGAATAGCAAATTTATTTTCTATTATATTGTCCAGATGCTTGTTATCCAGAATTAAATAATACTTTTCATCATCATATTTTATAAGAGGAGCCATGTTTTTCTGGGCAAACTGCCTTATTTTCACCTCAATCTGTGAAGGCAGTATAGCTTTCTTCTCTTCAGGAGCTCTAAGCATTATCTCCTCATAATTATCTATCCATATATGAACAGCACAGGATTTTTCATCCCTATGCATTTTTTTAAGATTTTCAAAAGCAGTAACATCCACAAAATAAAGAACAATGAGGTTATCATCCTCTTCTCCTGTATTTCCGGATATTATCTTATACACTCTTTCATTGACACTCACCTGAAGCGGCGTATCCTCCGGCGTTCTTTTAATATATTCCTCTATTTTTATTGCCGGAATAAGTGTATGAATATTTTTATAAACCAGCTCTTCGTCATCTAAGAAAAATTCCCCGAATTTCCTATTATACCACTCTACAAACCCCTGTTTGTTTACTATACAAATCGGCAGAGGATTTGTTACAATGTTTTTCTTTACTGTGGAATCCATTCCCGCAGCAAGGTTTTCAATATAATTTGAGAAATCCTTTTTTCTCTTCTGATTTGCGGTGCCTTCATATACAATTGCTCCTCCTAAAAGAAGAATACCTATTCCTCCCAGAAGAATATTGTACCACATCAAAAAACATATCAGAACTATGGCTGCAAATGCTGTAACCGGCACTCTCGGTTCTACAAGCTTGTCTAAAAACCTTTCTTTCATATTACTGTCCTCTTCCGATATCTACTCTTGCTCTAATATTTATGAGGATATCTGCAATCCCCAGCAAAAATAATACCACTGTTCCTATCAGACTCATTAACAGCAGAGCTGTTAGAATTATAAAGACAATTTTCGGGAATCGAGACAAATTCCATAAAAATATGGCTGTCGCAAGTCCCTGAAGGGAAAACAATACCCAGATAACCGCACTGATATTTAATAACAGTACGTTTGTATTGATTATTCCGGTCAGACCCGCAATATAACCGAAAATCATCATTATCAGAGACCCGAAAATAATGTTCCGCGAAAATGAGAATTCTCTAAAAGGATGATAATTCGGAAGCTCGTCTCCCATATTTTTCATAATAGCACATCCTGAAAAATAAACAAATACTGTTCCGAGCAATATTGTAATTATAAGCACAGCGGGAATCATCTGAAGGATAACCTCATACGTCTGTTTCATTGTCTGGGCGGCATAGAGCGTCATCTGTTCCTCTTCCACTGCTGTGTTTATTACACTGTTAACTGTTTTTCTAAGTTCTGTAAGAAGAGATTTCCCTTCCACCATCTTAAGGCAGACAACAGTGGCAAGATTACACAATATTCCTGTTAAAACTCCCTTAAGCAGACTTTCACCCTGTGTCCGGTTGATTCTCAGCAGTTCTCCCATAACAAGCCCTGCCAGACCCGGAGCAAGCACATCAGAAATTGCGGTAATAAACGATGTACCGAATCCAGTAAAAACATAAGCAGCAGTCAAAAACGGCAGCGTAAAAATAAATCCGTTTTTTCTCGAACAAATAAAAAACAATATTGCGGCAGGATATATTAAAATTCCCGCAAAAGGCAGCATTGAGCCCGCTGTCCCTATTAAGGACATTATTACCACCGCCGATATTCCAAGTTTTACCGCTTTTCCGTTATTCTGATTATCCAATTCTATCCCTTTCGTTATAAATACAGAAAGAAGCGATTGCTCGCTTCTTTTTGTTTCTTAGTCTTGTGTATATGGAAGCAATGCTACCATTCTGGCTCTTTTAATAGCTGTTGTCACTTCTCTCTGGTGAACAGCGCAAGTACCGGTAATTCTCTTCGGTAAAATCTTGCCTCTTTCAGTGACATACTTCTTTAATTTTTCAACATCTTTATAATCGATAGTTTCTGTTTTATCCGCACAGAACTGACATACCTTTTTTCTTCTGTTCATGCGTCTTTTGTCCATCATCATGTCAGCTTATCCTCCTACTCTTAAAATTTTAGAACGGTATGTTCTCATCGTCGTCATCATCAAACGCGTGGAATCCGTCAGGTATTGCACTTTCAAAACCGGAACCGGCCTGATTATTGACTCTGCCTCTTCCTTCATATGAAGAAGAAGCCGCACCCTGAGGTCTCTGGAGAAATTCTACCCTGTCTGCAATGACATCAGTTGTATATCTCTTCTCACCGGTTTTAGTCTCGTAAGAACCGGTCTGAATTCTGCCCTGTACTCCCACAAGGCTTCCCTTTGCAAGATAGGTTCCGCAATTTTCGGCAGGCCTGCCGTAAACAACTATTCTGATAAAATCCGTTTCGTTGTTTTTAGAAAAAGGTCTGTCGACAGCCAGTGTAAAAGTAGCCACTGCAGTCTGTGTACCTGCGGTATATCTTAATTCAGGATCTCTTGTTAATCTTCCAACCAATGCAACAGAATTCATAGCATCCTCCTATTTTTCTTCCTTACAAATAATGAGCTGTCTCATTACGCCGTCTGTAATTCTGAGTTTTCTTTCCAGCTCTTTCGGAAGTTCCGGATTTGCGTTAAATTCGAGAACTACATAATATCCATCAAATTTCTTTTCAATAGGATAAGCGAGTTTTCTTACTCCCCAAATGTCTTCTTTTGTTACTTCGCCGTCTGAAACGATAACCTCTTTAGCCATTTCGATTAAAGCGGTTTTCTGTTCTTCAGCTAAAGAAGAATCGAGAATGAACATAACTTCGTATTTTTTCATCTTTTTCACCTCCCTGTGGACTTTTGTGGCCCCGGAAAACTGTCCGGAGCAGAGAGCATATTAAATGCATATGTATTATACCATACAAATTGTCAAATGCAAGAAAAATTACAGGGTTTTAATAAATTTCTCTATTCTTTCAAGACCCTTTTCAAGATTTTCTGCGCTTACTGTATATGCTATTCTTACGTAATCATCAAGACCGAAAGCTATTCCCGGAACAACGGCAACCTCCGCTTCCTCCAGCATTTTTTCGCATAATGCCAGGGAGAAGGATTTGTCATACTTGATTTTATCTTTGTATGCTCCGAAATTTACCATAACATAAAATGCTCCGTTAGGCTCCAGATAAGTTATGTTGTTCATTTCATCCAGTTTGGCAAGCATTAACGCACGCCTCTGTCTATATACGTCCAGCTGGGCATTGATTTCTTCTCTGCATTCTGTGAGTGCCGCACATGCTCCCCACTGAGAAATTGTGGAAGGATGTGATGTAAGATGACCCTGCATTACAGAAATTGCGCTCGCCACTTCCTTTGTGCTGGCAGTGTATCCTATTCTAAGGCCTGTCATTGCTGCGGATTTTGAAAGTCCGTTTACAACAACGGTTATTTTTTTAACTTCTTCACTTATACTTGCCGTGCTTACAAACTCTCCTTCAAAGCAGAATCTCTCGTAAATCTCATCGCTGAGAATCCAGATATTGTTTTCAAGACAGAATTCAGCAATTTCCTTAACCTCTTCCTTAGTATAAACAGTTCCCGAAGGATTCGAAGGATTGTTAAACATAAGCATCTTTGTTTTTTCTGTCATTGCCTTCTTAATGTCATTTACTGTTATTCTGTATTCCTTTGTATCTTCGGGATACACGATAACCGGCTCCGCCTCACTGAGTTTTATTATCTCAGGATAGCTGGTCCAGTAAGGAACAGGTACTATTACTTCATCTCCGGGATTAAGAATAGCCAGAAGAACATTCATAATAGCCTGTTTTGCTCCGTTTGATACAACTATATCATCCGGAGTATATTCTATCCCGTTTTCAATTTTAAGTTTTTCACATATGGCTTTTCTGAGGTCAATCAGTCCCGGCACCTTGTCATATTTTGTCTTGTTGTTTTCAAGAGCTTTAACAATAGCTTCTTTTGCTTTTTCCGGAACGTTAAAATCAGGCTCTCCTACGCTCAGATTAATAACATCCCTGCCGTTTTCATTCATTTCCGAAACCTTTGTACTTATTCCTATCGTATACGATGGAGGTACAATTTTCGTTCTATCAGCAAGTTTCATAATTATCAACTCCTTATATAAATAAAAATTATAAATTAATAAATCCTATTTTCTCTCTTACTCTCTTCATTGTGTTTTCCGCAATTGCTCCGGCTCTTTCTCCGCCGTCTTTTAGAATCTTTATCAGTTCTTCAGATTCTCTTATCTCATTATATCTGTTCTGAATAGGAATAAGATGTTCATTTACGATTTCTACCAGGTCCTTCTTGAACTGACCGTATCCGCTTCCTTCATACTGCTGAACTATTTCGTCTATCTTCTTTCCTGAGAACACACTGTAAATAGTAAGCAGATTGCTTATTCCGGGCTTTTCGGCAATATCATATCTTATAACCCCTTCGGAATCTGTTGTGGATTTCATTATTGATTTTTTCACCTTTTCCGGCTTATCCAAAAGGGAAATTCTGCTGTGAATATTTTCCGCACTCTTACTCATTTTCCTGGTAGGATCATCCAGAGCCATTATCCTTGCTCCAACTTCCATTCCTTTATAATCCGGAACAACGAAGGTCTCACCGTATTTATTGTTAAACCTTACAGCTAAATCTCTTGTTAATTCAATATGCTGTTTCTGATCGTTTCCTACCGGAACGAAATTTGCATCATACAGAAGAATATCTGCAGCCATCAGCAGAGGATAGGTGAAAAGTCCTGTAGGAGCGGATTCACTTCCTTTGCTTTTATCTTTAAACTGAGTCATTCTGCTCAGTTCTCCCGTATATGAGTTACATGTGAGAACCCATGACAGCTCCGCATGCTGGGGAACTGTAGATTGGACAAATATGGTTGCTTTCTTTGGGTCCAGACCAACCGCAAGATATAACGCTGCTACATCAAGGGTGGTTTTTCTGAGCTGATCAGGATCCTGAGGAACTGTAATGGAATGCATATCCACTATGCAGTAAACGCAGTCCATATCATCCTGAAGCTCAACAAACTGTCTGAGTGCGCCTATATAATTTCCTAAATGAATATTTCCTGTAGGCTGAACGCCCGAAAAAACTTTTGGTTTCATAATATATCTCCTCGTGCTATTTCATTTCTATGCTTATCTGTTTTTCTTCTTCTTCATTTTTTACAACTTTTGCTATAGATATAATATTGGCATCGTCATCAACCTTCATAAGCTTAACACCCTGGGTTGCCCTTCCAAGCTTAGAAACCTCGGAAACGCTCATCCTTATAATAATTCCGTCTGAATTTATGAGCATTATTTCGTCATCTTCGTTTACTGATAATGCTCCAACAAGCTGTCCGGTCTTCTTTATCTTAGTCTTGTCATAGGTCAGCATTCCTTTGCCTCCCCTGGCCTGAACCTTATATTCCTTCATATTGGTTCTTTTGCCAAAACCGTATTCGGTTACAACAAGAAGCTCCTGATTCGCTTCTTTTAGCTCCATAGCCACAACCTCATCGTCATCCTCAAGAAGAATAGCCCTTACTCCTCCTGCAACTCTTCCCATTACTCTTACCTCTTCTTCTTTAAAAGTAATGGATTTTCCTTTTTTGGTTATGATGACTATTTCACTGTCTCCAGTTGTCTTTGCAATGCTTATAAGACTGTCGCCGTCCTTAAGACTTATTGCAATAATTCCGGTTTTTCTGGAAGTATCAAACTGGGAAATTTCAGTTTTCTTAATAATGCCGTTCTTTGTTACGCATACCATATATTCGTTGTCCGAATATTCTTTAATAGGTATCATTGCCGTAACTTTCTCTCCTCCGGAAAGGTTAAGGAAGTTCACGATAGGAGTTCCTTTGGATGTTCTCTGTCCGTCGGTTATTTCGTAAGCCTTTATTCTGTAAACCTTACCCATATTTGTAAAGAACATTATATAGTTATGGGTGGAGGTTATTATCATCTGCTTAACGAAATCATTTTCTCTGGTAGTTAAACCTGTTATTCCCTTTCCGCCTCTCTTCTGGTTTTTATAGGTATCCGCAGATACTCTCTTAATATAACCGAGATGGGTAAGAGTTATGGCAACTTCTTCCTCCTGAATTAAATCCTCTTCATCAATTTCCGTATCATCAGCAGTAATTGCAGTTCTTCTTTCATCCGAATACTTTTTCTTAATCTCAAGCAGCTCGTCTTTTATTATGCTCATCAGTATTTCTTCATCTGATAAAATCTTTTTATACCAGGCTATTTTTTTCATGAGCTCTTCATATTCCTGCTCTATTTTTTCTCTTTCCAGTCCCTGAAGCCTTGCAAGTCTCATATCAAGAATCGACTGTGCCTGTATTTCGGTAAATCCGAATCTTTCTATCAGTTTTGGCTTGGCATCATTGTAGCTGGAACGTATTATCTTTATTATTTCGTCAATGTTATCAAGAGCTATTCTCAAACCTTCCAAAATATGAGCTCTGTCTTCTGCCTTTCTCAGGTCATATACAGTTCTTCTGGTGATAATATCCTTCTGATGGTTGAGGTAATATGTGAGAACCTCATACAGATTCATCATCTTTGGCTTTCCGTCAGCTATAGCCAGCATTATTATACTGAATGTATTCTGCATCTGTGTATGCTTATAAAGTCTGTTGAGAACAATGTGAGGATTGGCATCCTTCTTAAGCTCGATAACTATACGCATACCTTTTCTGTCGGATTCATCTCTCAAATCCGAAATCTGATCTATTTTTTTATCCTTTACAAGTTCTGCAATTTTCTCAATTAATGAAGATTTATTTACCTGATAAGGAATTTCACTTACAATAATCTGCTGTTTTCCTCTTGATGTCTCCTCTATTTCAACCTTAGATCTTACTACAACCTTTCCCTGACCGGTTCTGTAAGCTTCCTTTATTCCGCTTTTTCCGAGGATTATTCCTCCTGTTGGAAAATCAGGTCCTTTTATTATATTTACCAGGTCTTCAACGGTAGCTTCTTTGTTGTCTATCATTTCAACGACAGCGTCAATTACTTCCGCAAGATTGTGAGGAGGAATAGATGTTGCCATTCCTACAGCGATACCGTTTGAACCGTTTACTAAAAGATTCGGAAACTTTGAAGGAAGCACTACCGGCTCTTCAAGGGATTCATCGAAGTTAGGCATAAAATCAACGGTTTCTTTATCAATATCCCGAAGCATCTCCATAGCAAAAGGAGTCATTCTGGCTTCAGTATATCTCATTGCCGCAGCGCCGTCGCCGTCAACCGAACCGAAGTTTCCGTGTCCGTCAACAAGCATATATCTCATAGAAAAATCCTGTGCCATACGAACCATGGCATCATATACGGATGAATCACCGTGAGGGTGATATTTACCCAGAACCTCACCCACGAGTCTTGCTGACTTTCTGTGGGGCTTATCGGGATGCATAGATAGCTCATCCATTGAATACAGTATTCTTCTGTGAACCGGCTTAAGACCGTCTCTTACATCAGGAAGAGCTCTTCCTACGATTACGCTCATTGCATAATCTATATATGCTCTTTCCATCTGACTGTTTATATCTCTCTGGATGACTTTTGTATTATCTATAATATTTTCCATATGTCACCCTCCTAAATATCAAGATTTTTAACGTACTGGGCATTATCTTCTATAAATTTCCTTCTTGGAGGAACCTTATCTCCCATCAGAACAGAGAACACCTGGTCTGCAGCTGCCGCATCCTCAATAGTAACCTGAATAAGGGTTCTGTTTTCATAATTCATCGTAGTTTCCCAAAGCTGCTCGGCATTCATTTCGCCAAGACCCTTATATCTCTGAATATTTATTCCCTGCCTTCCAATGTCTCCGAGTAAAGTATCAAGCTCTTTTTCGCCGTAAACATAATGCTCATTCTTTCCCTTTTTAACTTTGAAAAGAGGAGGCATTGCCAGGTATACATGTCCCTCTTCGATAAGAGGAAGCATATATCTGAAAAAGAAAGTGAGTAAAAGAGTACTGATATGAGCTCCGTCAACATCCGCATCGGTCATAATGATAATCTTATCGTATCTCAGCTTCTCTATATCAAATTCTCTTCCTACACCGCAGCCGAAAGCAGTTATCATGGCCTTTATCTCATCGGAATTGAGAATTTTATCGAGTCTTGCCTTCTCTACGTTCATTATTTTACCTCTTAAAGGAAGTATGGCCTGTCGGCTTCTGTCTCTGCCCTGCTTTGCACTTCCGCCCGCAGAATCACCCTCGACGAGGAATATTTCACAGAGCTTAGGGTCTCTTTCAGAGCAGTCTGCAAGCTTTCCGGGAAGAGTAAACGAATCCAGCGCACCTTTTCTTCTTGTAAGATCTCTTGCTTTTCTGGCAGCTTCTCTGGCTCTTGCGGCTCTTACGCATTTTTCAAGAATATCCTTGGCCTGCTGAGGATTCTGCTCTAAAAATGCCGTAAGTCTGTCATTTGTAGATGTTTCAACAAAACCTTTCATTTCGCTGTTTCCCAGCTTAGTCTTGGTCTGACCTTCAAACTGAGGATTTTCAAGTTTTACCGATACTATAGCAGTAAGACCTTCTCTTACATCATCACCCTGAAGATTTTCATCTTTTTCTTTGAGAATGTTGTTCTTTCTGGCATAATCATTAAGAACTCTTGTAAGAGCAGATTTAAAACCGCTTAAATGAAATCCGCCTTCTGTTGTATTAATATTGTTTGCATAGGAAAAAATGTTTTCGTTGTATCTGTCGGTATACTGCATAGCAACTTCCATTTCGCAGTTGTCCTTTATTACCTCGAAATATACTATATCTTTATGAATTGCATCCTTTCCTCTGTTCTGATGCTTTACAAATTCCTTTATTCCGCCTTCGTAGCAGAATACATCTTTTTTCTTTGAATCTTCTCTTTCATCAATAAGGGTAATACTTATACCTTTATTTAGAAAAGCCATTTCCCTGAGCCTTTTTTCTATTGTAGAATAGCTGTATTCAAGCTCATCGAAAATTTCAGGATCCGGCTTAAACCATGTTTTAGATCCTGTTTTCTTTGAAGTGCCTATTATTTCCAAATCGGAAGTAACCTTTCCTCTGGCATAGGTTTGTCTGTAAAGATTTCCGTTTCTCTTTACTTCGACATACATTTCTTCGGATAAGGCATTTACAACAGAAGCTCCTACTCCGTGGAGTCCTCCGGAAACCTTGTATCCTCCTCCTCCGAATTTTCCTCCCGCATGAAGAACCGTATGAATTACTTCAACAGCCGGTCTTTTCATTTTAGGATGAAGATCAACCGGCATACCTCTTCCGTCGTCCTCAACTTCAATCGAATTGTCACTTTTTATCTTTACCGTAATATTCCTGCAATATCCTGCCAGAGCTTCGTCTATACTGTTGTCCACTATCTCATAAACTAAATGATGAAGTCCGTTAGTTCCTGTAGACCCTATATACATTCCGGGTCTTTTTCTTACGGCTTCAAGACCTTCAAGTACCTGTATCTGCTCGGCTCCATAATTTTGCGTCGCTTCTTTTGATGCCAAATTAATCACCTCATTAAATCTTTCGCTTCACTTTTTTCACAAATTTTCAATCCATTTTCTATGCTCTTAAAGTGACACTTTCTTTAACTCCTTAAACTAATTAAGTATATCATATCCTGCCCTTTATTTCAAATATTCAGACCTTATTTATTACTTTTCCTTCTTTTATCTCAAAAATAATTTTTTCTTCAAATTTACAGGCTATTTCATCGCTTATAGAGGCTGAAGTGAGAAATATCTGAACCCCTTTAAGAGACTGTATCAGATAATTCTGCCTTCTGCTGTCGAGTTCTGACAGAACATCATCTAAAATAAGTACAGGTTTTTCCCCGGTTTCTTCTTCAATAAGTTTTATTTCCGCAAGCTTAAGAGACAGTGCCGCAGTACGCTGCTGACCCTGAGAACCGAATTTTCTGACATCAGTGTCGTTAACTGAGATTTTCATATCATCTCTGTGAGGCCCGTGAGAGGTTATTCCCCTTGATGAATCATTATAATAGCTGTCGTTCAGCTTTTTTTTGAAATCATCCATCAATTCATTAATATTTTCATTGAATTTAATATCCCCATCATATTCTATCTTTAAATTCTCTTTTCCATCGGTTATGTCACTGTGTATCTCAGAGCTTATCCTGCTGAGCCTTTCTATGAATCTTTTTCTTTCGTATATAATTCTTACTCCGTATTTTATAAGCTCGTCATTCCATACTCCGAGATGAGCCCTGTTTACATTGCCTGCTTTTATGAGTATGTTTCTCTGATTCAATATTTTGGTATATCTTGTTAAAGATTCATAATATGAAGGCTTAAGCTGAGATATTTCCCTGTTAATAAATCTCCTTCTGTTGTCAGGATCCTCTTTAACTATCTTCAGATCCTCAGGAGAAAATATAACTATTAAAATATTATTTGAAAGATCCGACTTTTTTTTAGGAATTCCGTTTATCTTTATCCTCTTTTTTTCTTTGTCATTAAGTATAATTTCCGTTCTTATATTTCTTTCATCTTTATATACAACGCTTCTGACAACAGCAGAGCTCTGACCGAACATTATCATATCCCGGTCTTTATGCGTTCTGAATGATCTTCCCAGACACATAATATAAATAGCCTCAGCCAGGCTTGTTTTTCCCTGACCGTTTTCTCCTACAAATATGTTTATTTCCGGGCTGAAAAATTCCCTGCAGTATTCATAATTTCTGAAGTTTTTCAGTTCTATTTCCTTAAAATACATTTTTTCTACCTTAATACGAATACGTTATACAAATGAAAAAAACGGGTCAATAAATAATTTATATATTTACTAACCCTGTACTTGTTAATCACATTATTAAATTAATAATTATGATGTTATCCTTACAGGAAGGATAAGAAATTCAAATGACGAACCTTCTTCCGGCTTTACGAGACAAGGAGTCACATTGGTATTAAACTCCAGAATCACCTCTTCGTCTTCTATTACCTTCATTACATCAAGTATGTATCTGGAATTGAAGCCTATTTCAAGTCCTTCTCCCTGAACATCCACAGACAGTTCTTCCTTTATCTTTCCTTCTTCAGATCTGGAAGTAATTACTGCTGAATTATCATCTATTTTTACCTTGATAAGATTGTTTTTTCCTTCTCTTACAATAAGAGAAGCTCTTTCTATTACATCAACAAGCTCTCTTCTGTCGGCTTTAACAACGCATTTGTTTACTTTAGGAATGATATCGTTATAGTTAATGAAGTTTCCTTCAAGAAGCCTTGCGGTTATTCTTGTGGTTCCTATACAGAAGACGGCCTTTTTATTGTCTATTATAAGAACGAATTCTTCTTCTTCGTCTTCATCTGCAAGTATTTTTGTAATTTCGTTAAGAAGTCTGGCAGATATTATTATCTTTAATTCCTTTTCTGAGTCTATGTTTTCTTTGGCCATTGCCATTCTGAAGCCGTCCAGGGCAACCATTGACATTGTACTGTTGTCTATTTCAATAAGTACTCCGGTTAAAACTCCTCTTGATTCATCAGTGCTGGCAGCAAAAGATGTTTTTCTTATCATCTTTTTAAAAGTTTCTTTATTTAAAACAATTCTTTCTATTTCTTCTACATCGGAAATATCAGGAAATTCATC
>JAUNCY010000080.1 GCA_030526325.1 Bacillota bacterium | reverse complement strand
AAATACTCAGGAAAAATTGATGTGGCATGAAAGCCCTTAGGCGCCGCCTTTGCATGAGGAGCTGTCATAAGTACAGCATCCGGTGCATTCACGAATCTTTCCTGCGTAAAATCAGGTTTTTTATATTTTGCCATTTTAAAACTCATTTGTCTGTCACCTCGTTTCCCTTTTTGACCCTGTCATTGTAACATATTATAAACAAGAACGAAACACAGAATATAGTCTGTACGTTTTTACATATTTTTTGTAGAATCATACCATATAAATATTGAAATTTCAAACTTTATATGGTATACTTAATTCTAGACTATAAAATGTATCTAAAATAAAACATAATTTTTTTCAAAAAAGCGAGGGGTAAAATCCGATGAAAAAGAAAAATTCAAGGAATACAAAGGGAAAAATCGTATCTGCTGCATGGCAGCTTTTTTACCGTCAGGGCTACGATGACACCACCATAGACGAAATCGTAGAGGCTTCCGCCACCTCCCGAGGCTCCTTCTACCATTATTTCGAGGGAAAGGACGCTCTGTTAAGTTCTCTTTCATACCTCTTCGATGAAAAATATGAGGAGCTTATGGATACAATGGATATGAATCTGTCACCTATCGACAAGCTGATTTTCCTCAATCAGGAACTCTTCGGCATGATTGAAAACACAGTTTCTGTAGACCTGCTGAGCCAGCTTTTTTCCTCACAGCTTGTAACCAAGGGGGAACGCCATTTGCTCAACACAAACCGCACCTACTACAAGCTTCTCCGTCAGATTACCATCGAAGGTCAGGAACAGGGCTATTTTAAGGAAAGTCTGTCGGTCAACGATATAACAAAGGCCTACGCTATGTTTGAGCGAGGCCTTATGTACGATTGGTGTATTTGTAACGGCGACTATTCACTGTGCCAGTATTCGGCCACAATGCTGCCGCTGTTTTTAAGGGGCTTGTGCAAATAGAACATTGTTTCCCTAATCACGTTTCCTCTCTTCTGCAGCCATATTGCTCAGCCAGGAACCGCGTTTCACCAGCACAAAGCCTATGATGCACTTCACGAAGTCCGTAAGCTGTGATATGAGATAAACAGGAACAATCGGCAAAGCTGTAAACCTGCTGAGGCAGAACACTATAGGTATGGCAAAAACCCACATGAACCCGCTGTCAAACAGGAATGTGATGATAGTTTTGCCTCCGGACCTCAAGGTAAAGTAAGCCGCGTTTACAAAGCCGTAAATCGGCATGCACAGTCCTACTATGCGTATAAACGACGATGCCAGAGTTTGAACCGCCTGCGAAGTATTATAAATCTGCGGAAAGAGAGATGCCAGGCTGAACATGAGAAGCCCCGTTATAATACAGCAAAAAACAGAGAAGGCTATAAGCTTTGTGTCCTCGTCCCTTGCTCTCTTCAGTTCTCCCGCTCCCAGTATCTGTCCGATTATAATACCTGTAGCATTCCCCATGGAAAGAAACACAACATTAAACACATTGCTGAGAGTATTGGAAATATTAACTGCGGCGACTACATCCAGCCCGCGCACAGAATAGCACTGTGCCAGCACGGAAACTCCCAGAGCCCAAAGCACCTCATTGATTAAAAGAGGTGTTCCCACCTTCATAATTTTAGATGAAACGTTTTTCGGGATTTTCATGCTGCTGTATACCCCTGCAATAAATGGATTCTTCGAAGCATTTTTATGGGTCCAGCCCGCTACAAGAGCAAGCTCCACAAATCTGGAAATAGCAGTCGCTGCGGCTGCACCTACTACGCCAAGAGCCGGAGCACCGAATTTTCCGAAGATGAGCACATAGTTAAAAAACAGGTTCACACATACAGCTGTAATTCCTGCTGTCATGGGAACAACTGTCTGTCCCGTCTCTCTCAGTGTGCTTGAATATGCCTGAGTAAGGGCAAAAGGCACCATTCCGATATACATTACCTTCATATACTGCTTGCCGTATCTTAGAGTCTCTGCCAGATCCCCTCCGCCTTCTCCTTCATGGAGAAAAGCCGAAATAAGACTGTCGCCGAAAGCCATCAAAACAATCATGCACACAGCCGTAATTGCCAGGCAGCTGAGAAGTTTAAATCTGAAGGCATTTCTGACACCGTCATTGTTTCCGCTGCCGTAATACTGTGCGCCCATAATACCGGCGCCTGCAGTGGCACCGATCAGACAAATAAAGAACACGAACATAAACTGGTTGACAATTGCAACCCCAGACATGGGCTCCGTGCCTATCTGTCCAACCATTATGTTATCCAGCATGCTTACAACATTTGTAATTCCGTTTTGTATCATAATGGGCACTGCCACCAGCAGTACCCGTCTGTAAAAGTTTCTATCACCTATAAGGATGCTCCCTATATGGCGGTTCTGTTTGCTATATTCGACCATTTGGTGTAATACTTCTTTCCGTCTATAATACGCACTCCGCGAATTTTATAGTAGTAGCGGGTGCCTCTTTTTAAAGATTTTGAATTCATATAATACTTTGCCAGACCTGTCTTGGTCTGATAAAATGCCTTCGTTCCGTACCCTTTAGTCTTCTTCGTGGAACGGAAAATCTGGAAATAATCCACGCTGCATCCGGATGATTTTTTCCATGAAAGATTTATCCTTCCCTTGTCAGCAGTTGTGGACGCTTTGATAGTTGTGGCCTTCACAGCTGCAATAAGCTTTTCTTTAGCCGCTTCAGCCACCTCGGCTTCTGCTTTTTTATCCGCTTCTGCTTCCGTGCCTGTATCCGGCATCTCCGCTTCCTCTTCTGCCCCGGAATCAGCCTTCTTCCGCAGGATGAACGTTCCAAGCCTGTCCGAAGTAACTGTCACCGTTCCGTCAGAGTTCTTCAATGCATCAAAGGATGCCGGCTCCATATTAAGCTCAGAGACAGAGCAGGTGATATCCTGGTTGGCCAGATTCTCCCCCGGTGTCAAGACAACCTGAACATTTCCGGCCAGCAGCTTTATCATTTCACCGGTTTCTCCTGCCTGCTTTCTCACATAGCAGCGCAAAGTCAGCCTGTTATCACGAGTGGAAGAAAGTTTAAATTCAAGTGCCTTCCCCTGCTCGGCCTTTTGCAGGAGTTCAAGCGACGATGCAGAATCAAACAGTATATATCCAAACTGTGTTTTCAGGCCGAAGCACATCACTCTGC
>JAUNCY010000034.1 GCA_030526325.1 Bacillota bacterium | reverse complement strand
CCCGACATAATAGGGTTTATTCCCTCAAGCAGTGTTGTCTGAAGCTTCTGATGCATAAGAGCATTCTGCGGGCGGTGAACCTGTTCCATAATTTCGTCCCCAAGCCTTGTTTCCAGATTCAGCGACTGTATGGTTTTTGTCATACGTTCAAGCACAGGCAGTTCTTTATTACCGGCTGTCTCTCCTGCCCTTCTGATAAGCTGGTCTGTGATTCGCTGTATCACCCCGTCCAGGATATCTTCCTTTGATTTAAAATGATAATATAATGTACCTCTGGCTATTCCTACCGCATCAAGTATATCGCCTGTACTTGTATTATCGAATCCTTTGGCTTCGAACAGTCTTTCTGCCGCATCCAGAATTTCTTCTTTTCTTTCTTCCGCTTCTTTTACAACACGCATGTTATCTTCCTTTACGCCTGATTCTTTGTGACATGCTGACCGACCGGTTGTCGTTACTGATTATATTATACACTTTGATCCATAAACAGATAGAATCATTTTTTGTGTAAATGTGCATGTTTTATAGACGATAAAATCCCTTGCAGATTACATCCATTTTTCCAGTATTCGAGCCAATGAATTCAAATCCAGCGGCTTTGCAATATGCTCATTCATACCGGCGGTTTTTGCTGCGTGAACATCTTCGGCAAATGCATTTGCTGTCATTGCTATGATAGGAATTTTCCTGCAGTAGTTTCTGTCCATGGCACGTATTGCCCTGGCAGCGTCATATCCGTTCATTCTCGGCATCTGGATATCCATTAATATCATGTCATAATATCCGTCTTCACACCTGGACATTCGGTCTATTACATCAATTCCGTCAATAACATGATCAACAGAAATTCCGGTCATTTTCAGAATTTCAACGGCTATCTCCGCATTCAGTTCATTGTCCTCTGCAAGAAGCACTCGATATCCCTGCAGTTTCAATGTTTCTATATCAGCAAACGGCTTAACCTGCTGGTCTTCCGGTTCATTGTCATTTACCAGTGTTATGAAAGTGCTGACAAGCTTAGAGCGGAAAAGCGGTTTGCTTATAAAAGCGTTCGCGCCTGCGATGCGGGCATCCTGCTCAATATCAGACCAGTCATATGCTGAAATTATAATAATAGGTACATCTCTGCCTACAGCCTGCCTTATAGCACGAGTGGTGGCAATTCCGTCCATATCAGGCATCTTCCAGTCAATAATGCATGCAAAATAATCTTCATTTGTATTATGTCTGGCAAGAACTTTTTTGACAGTATCGGCACCGTTGGAAACCCCGTCTGCTTTCATGCCCATCTCATTAAGCATACTGCAGCAGTAGTCCAGGCATAATTCATCATCATCCGCAACCAGAACATTTAAATCCACAAACTTCTCATAATGCCCGATATTAGCCTTTTGAAGCCTCAGATACATTGTAACAGTAAATCTGGATCCAACACCCAGTTCGCTTTCAACCTTTATGTCTCCGCCCATCATACGAACAATGTTCCGGCTTATCGCCATTCCCAAACCGGTTCCCTGAATTTTATTTGCCCTGTTATCGTCATTGTATCGCGAAAACGGTTCAAAAATCTGTCCCAGGAATTCTTTGCTCATACCCAGACCGTTATCTTCAAATACAATCTCAAAACAGCCCATTTCCGGATGTACAGACGGCTTTTCTGTAATGGTAAGATTTATTTTTCCTCCGTCAGGAGTGTATTTTACCGCATTGCTCATCAGGTTTGTGAACACCTTCTGTATTCTCAGGCTGTCCCCTATAACATCTTCATGTATTACGGAAGATATCTTGACAGACAGCTGATGATTATGCTGTCTTATCTGGGAATTTGTCATGGAAATCAGATTGTCAATGAGATCAGAAATATTGAATTCCTCTTCTATCAGGTCCACCTTTCCGGATTCAATTTTGCTCATATCCAGCACTTCGTTTATTAAACTCAGCAGGTGCTTGCTAGCCTGAGTAGTCTTCTTCAGGCAGTCCAGAACCCGCTCTTTATCATCGATATGAGCCGCCGCAATGGCAGTCATTCCAATAATTCCGTTCATAGGTGTGCGTATATCATGAGACATGTGAGAAAGGAATTCAGTCTTTGCCCTGTTAGCTGCCTCCGCCGCATCAAAAGCTGCCTGCAGAGCCATTTCCTGATTTTTCTCCTTGCGAATCAAGTCATCAACATCTCTTGTTCCTATTACAGCTGTACGACTTCCGTCTTTTTCATGAACGTAAGCAACCCTCAGCTGAATATAGTGATACTCGTCACCAATAAGCACTTCGGTCGTTACCGAATAGTCCTCTTTTCTGGAGCGTATATATTCCAAACTCATTTTTTCCAGATACTCCCCGCGGCTGCTTTCAGAAACCATTTCTTCCGCGTATTCATTCATTACTCGAGACCAGGAATTATTATTATTGGTAGTAATATCCATTGTAGATTCATACTTATTATTCCCTGTTCTAAAGAATTCCACTGTATCTTTCTCCGGATCCACAAGAAGAATAGAGTAATATTCCGTGCACAGACCCTCAATAATCTCACGCTGCAGCTCCATCTCCCGGGTCTGCTTCAGCTGTCGTCTGGATTCCTGATCCACATCTCGCAGTCCCAGAATAAATGTAATTTTTCCTTCGGAGTCAATCATTTTAATTGTGTTCATTTCAAAATATGAGATGACACCGTCCATTATTCTTCTGTATCCGAGTTTAAACGGACCTATCTCCGGAACCTTTTCAAGCAATACCTGAAGTTTTATGGATTCCATAAGTCTTTCCCTGTCTTCAGGAACAACAAAAGCTTCTATATATTTAGTCAGAATTAATTCATAGTCCTCCAGAGCAAGAAGAGTGTGTAAAAGCACAGGATTGAAAGCCTTGCCGTCAGTACGGTAAAGAGTCATTTTCCTTGTTTCAGCATCGATTTTAAACAGGCTGCAGTATTCGTTGCTGACCGCTGTGGAAATGGCAGACTCTTCCTGAAGCGCTGCGTTTGCTTTTTCTACAGCCGCCAGAGCCTCTTCTACCTTCCTCTGTGCAGAAAGCTCAATATTTTTCTCTTCATTTATATTTTTAAACGCAATAACAAACTCTTTTTTCTCAGAATTCGGCTTGACAAGCTGGCACTGGTAATACTCAATCGTTCCGTCCCGGTCAACCCGATAATTAAAATATGAAGCCTTGTTCTCTGAAAGAAGACTTTCCACTCCTTCAAAAGTACGTACCGAATCAAAGAGACTGCGGTCATCTTCATGCACGTCATTCTCTATATATTTTAAAATATTATCCTCGTAATCTCCCACAGCAAAGCTCTGTCCGTATCTGTCAATGATTGCCTGGCCCATCCTCTAACAGATTGCTTCACGTGAATCCGGATTAACCGTGTAAATGTTGTCATAAGGAATAGCCAGAGCCTGAATCAGATTTTCCTGTGATTCCACCTCTTTTTCTGCGGTAATCCATCGAAGAGTACACATGACTGAACGGTTTCTTCCATTTTTTGCTCTCTCTACCGGAATAAATGTACACTGAGTCCACCCCCCGGTTTTTGCGGCATACTCCTGAACAATAATTGATTTTTTGCCGATTCTCTCATCGAGAGTATCGTAATCCGTAAATTGAAGCATGGCAGGAAGATACGCATCCTTTACCAGCTCATTTGCCAGCTGATTAAGAGCTTCCCTTGCATTGCCCTTTTCTCCGAGAGTATGGTGAATTTTATCCCGAGAGAACAGCTCCTGGAACGTATTCTTTTCAAGGTCTATGTAATACAGGCCGAAATATACGCTGCTCATGGCACCGATAATGGCGGTATATTCCTTTTCTTCCGCAAGAAGTGTTGTTAAGTTTTCATTTGTCTCGTAGAGTTTTTTCTGTTCTGCCAGTTCTCCTGCTTTTACCTCATTGATAGACTGTGTGACAAATAATACATGAGCAAGCCTGCCCGAAGCATCACGGTCTCCCTCTATAAAAGAACACTGTCTCCAGATTACCGGATTATCTCCGTCTCGATCAGGGTAAAGAGAACTCTGATAATTCTTTGAAATAATCAGCCTTTTCCCCATCCTTTTATCCAGGGTTGAGAGATTTGTAAAAGCCAGTATTTCATCCGTATATTCAGGAAGAATCATTTTTCTGCTGAAATGGTTCAGCCTGTCCTGAGCATCACCGGTCTCTCCGATGTGGGAATCTACAAGATTATCAACGGTTGAAAGCTTTGTAAACTTCCCTGTGACCATATCTATGTAATATATTGAAGAATAAATTTTGCTTAAAGCCTCCGGCAGTATGCGATTCTCAGTCATTTCTTTTGCTTCCGGCACAGAACTTTCACTGTTTCCCCGCATTGATACTATCTCTTTGAATCAGTGATAAAGTGAGAAAATCATCTGTGTGCAGTTTAGGATTTACAACTAAAACAAAGCCTGTTATTTTTTCATCCACTCCAAACGGAGCAGCTAACAGACTGCTGCATTCAAATATTTCAAGTATTTTTTTTTCTTCCTTGTTAGCATTTGAATAAGAAATATATATCTCTCCCGGCTCTTTGAATAAATCAAGCAATGGTTCAAGCTCATCCACAGGGAGGTTTCGACGGTTTTCCCCTTTTGAAATCTCGCCTTCTCCGTACCACTCCCATGTATATGTGAAATGAGTCTCCGTACCGTCTGTTTCAAATACATATGACCTGTCGCCGTAATAATATTTACCCAGCTCTGAAAGAATATTATTTATTGCCTGTTCCCCATTTTGTATAAACAGACAATTATTCATAATATCCTTAACAGTTTTTTCCCGTACGGACATTTTGTTTCTCTGTTCGTTCATACTTCACCTCTGAGATATTTATTTAATTTACTCCGCTCACCTTTCTTTCTGATGCGGAAATTCTCGTTCTTTAAAAAATGAATTTATATACTCTTTTAGTTTTTGCATATTTTACCAAAATAAATATAACATCTCAAAATTCAAAAAACAATAAATCACCCGAAGAATTCTGAAATTTTCTCATTTTCCGGGTGATTATTAATCTGATTTCAATGCTTAAAATGTCCCCTCTTTCATACCGGTCCGAGGGGACATTGATTACTGACAGTTTTAAATTTTTAATAAAATTCATCCGGCTGAATGTATCCGTGGGGACTTGAAGAAAAGCCGTCTTTATATTTTACCGTAATATACTGAGTATCGTCTCCTGCCTCGAGTTTAACAAAGCAGACTCCGTCCCTGAACTTGTCGGTAATTTCCATTTTCTGATTCTTGTAGTATACCCACACTGTTCCGTCCTCATAATACTGAACATCAGGCATATTGATTTCTTCCAGAAGTTCCTCCTCGGTCAGCGGTCTTTCAATGCCGTTTTCGTAAGCAACACCGCCTCCTTCATGATGAACATCATTACCCTCTGCATCCTTATAATCAAGGGTATAGCTTCCGTTTTCTACAGTAAATGTGGCATCTGTCTGTTCCCCGTGTATCCACACCTGAACCATTCTCTGTACTCCGCCCACATCCATAGCATATGCGGCAAATGCCGAACCTGCCACAAGCACCAGCACTGCAGTCATAACAGCTGCTTTTCTTGCAAACCCTCTCTTTTTTATTGAAACAATATTATCCCCTTTTGTCATATTAAGCACCTCCGTCGTTATTTCCGGAGAAGCATGCAGTTTGTCAAAAGTATTCCTGAATATTTCTTTATCTGTCATCTTCATACTCCTCCTTAAAATAATCTTTTAACCTTGCTTTTGCACGGTACAATCTTGTGCTGACTGTTTTTTCGGGAATACCCAGTATAGCTGCGGTCTCAGCCGTAGAATACCCTTCATAATAGAACAGCATCAGGGGCAGTCTGTATTTCTTATCCAGATTCATCACCGCGTAAAACAGGTCCAGGCAGCTGCTCTCCTCAAATCCCAGAGAATTTGCATATTCTTCAATATCCTCAAGCTTTTTCCATGGAGATCTGAAAAGCATTTTGCACTGATTTACAGTGACCTTTATCAGCCAGTTCTTTACATGAGAATCCGACTTGAATTCATTGCCGGTTTTGTACAGTTTTATCAGAACTTCCTGAGTCACATCATTGGCATCGTGAGAATTCTTAGTCCAGCTGTAGGCCACCCGGTAAATTGTATCCGTGTATTTTTCTGCATAGGTTACAAATTCTTCTTTCGACATATATGTTCTCTCCTTAAGGCCTTACATATGTAATATGCATGAGGGGTCTGAATTCTTTCAAAAAATATCAAAAATTTTTTCTCGAATGACGCTGAATATCTAAAGCATTTACAAATCAAAAAAAGAATCCCAAAACCCCTGTATTTTCAGGGATTTCCGGAATTCACAAAATCATGCGGGATATTCCTGCAGTCATACTATTTCCAATGCTTTAAGCCGGGAACAACTGCTTCCATATGCGCTCTAACCTGTTTTGCGGGCCATTCTTCGGTTGCCATGTTTTCTACACAGAATTCTATAAGCTGCTCCTTGCTGGTGTATTTAAACTCACCGCCGCTGTAGCACCATTTACAGTAATCTTCATTAAATTCGCCGTTGGTTTCTTTGCTCATTACTTCATCCTGAAGAGGCATACCGCAGCACTGACAGATCAGCTGTCTGGGAGCGCCCAGCAGTGTATTTATTGAAACATCAAATACTTTAGACAGCAGTTTGAGCGTGTCCGTGTTTGGCACAGTCTCCCCGTTTTCCCAGCGTGATACAGCCTGCCTTGTTACCATTACTTTCTGAGCAAGTTCGTCCTGAGACATGCCGTTTTTCTTTCTGAGTTCGTATATTACAGTTTTAGTTTCCATATTAATTCCACCTCCCGGTCTTATGATAACACAGAGCTTATGTTCTTAAAAGCAACCTGAAGTTGCTCCTTTTGTTTATACAGTATACATGATACTTGTAATAAGTAATTTTTACTCTTCCGGTTTCGTATTTTCAGAAAGCGCTTCGTGAGCTTTTCTCTCCAGTTCCGCACCGTAACGGAATATGACAGAAGCCAGTATCAGAACCAAACCTGTAATGAGCCCCGGCAGATTGCTGACATCTCCTCTTTCCTGTACATCAAGGCAGACTGTAATTACAGCCGATATCACTGCAGCAACTATCGGCATATATATGAAACGAATGCCAAGTTTTCGGATAATATTCGCTCCGTTCTCTGTAAAAGGCGTACCCTCTGCCAGTTCAGTTTTGATATATCTTCCGGCAAAGAAAAGCAGTACTGCATCTGTAATGAGAAATATCATATCGGTAAGCAGCGCTGACAATGCTCCTCTGATACCTTCGGTTCCGCCATAGAAAACAATCGGCTCTCCGAGAAGGCTGAACACCTGTCCTCCATTCTGCCATGTTATGACACACAGAACACCGACAGCGCATATTGATGCTCCAACAATACTTAAAATATATGCAATTTTTGTGATAATCTGAAATACTCTAAATGTCTTCTGAATTGTATCCAAAGATTTCATACCGTTCCCTCCTAAAATCAGACTTTTTTTAATTCATGCCTGTATTATACGGGATAATAAGAGCGGAATATAGGCATTTTTTCCATATGTATGTGTCTGTTTTATAGGAACGGCTGTTTCTGCCGCCGTTGAGCCTCACCTCCGTGCTGTATTTGAACGTTTCCCTGTCATATTATAGCTCAAATCTATCAGTTCTTTTATTTCCACTTCAGATGCCGGACCGGAGAGCAGTATAGACACCCAGTGTTCCTTGTTCATATGATATGCCGGATAGAATCCGGGCTGCATTCGCAGCATGCCTATTATTGACGGGTCACATTTCACGTTAAGCACATCAACGTCCCCGGTTCCTTCGATTCTCAGTTTTGAGCTGTCCACTTCAATTATAACACCGTACCATTTATTGTTGTCTGCGTGGCGCAGTACGGCGTTATTATCATTCCACGGATAATCCGGTTCCGTTCCGTACTCCCGCCTGCACCAGTCGAATACTTCATTTCTGTTCATATCAGCACCTTATATTAGAATTAATTGCTTAATAGTAAATTCCGGAATCACGCTTTACTGTAATTGGCATTTGTCTTCAGCGCAGCCATCATCGGAATTTTTCCGGCCGGAATAATAATGAGATTACAGTATTATAACCTTTACACTTTACACTTTCAACCGGAAACGCCCCGGCCGAAGCCGGAGCGCTGTTTTTTACCCTGATTCAGATTTCCGCCGTACTACTCCCCATTTTCACTGTTGTCCGCCATCATGAAAACCAGATTGAACAGTTCTTTGTAAAATACGCATGGTGATGAAAATGCATTTATTACTATCCCGTCGAGCTCCCTGTCGCTGTTCTTCGCCATATTTACAGCATCTAAGAAACTAATCTCAACCTTTGAAAAGTCATTTCCGTATTCACCCATTTCATCCTCTGAAGAAAATACAGGGAAGAAATACCCCTCACCATTATTCAGAATATCCGGAACGAGCCGCACATCGTCCTCCGTTGTAAACTCTTTTCCCATAAGAGAGTCGAGACCCTCGCCGTTTTCTGCCGCCCGGACAGCCTTTTCCAGTTCCGAATAGTCAAATTCGCTCATTATGGCTCTGCAGGGTACCCATACATTGCTGTTAAGAAGTATTCTGATCAGCCTTATCGTATTCATATTTGTTCTGTTTCTGTTCCAGATTTCAGCAGCATTCCTGAGATAAGAACCGTCTTCAAGAATCTCCGGTGTAACCGGCTCCTCCGGAACGAAATATTCTTCATCCCCGTCCGCCTCAAAAATCATGTTTGTAAGTTCTTTGGTCAGCATAAATGACCGACCCCACGGGTTTATTACAATACCCTCACAGTCAAAATTCAGGTTAGCCTTCATTGCAGAAAACATGTAATCCGAAATTATTGCACTCGGCTCACCTTTCTTATACTCCTCATGAGATGTGAAAGCTGCCTGCCACAGTTTTCCCTCTTCGTCCTGTATCACCTGGAACGAAAAGCTGCCGCTGTCGTCCTGACTAAATATTACAGGGAAGAGAAAATGACCTTCCTCATGCATCCTGTTTCTTATTGCCCCGAGAACTCCAAACAGATTGTCGTTGTCCGGCTCTTCATAATATTTTTCGATTGCTTCTTCTATAACTTCATTGCCCTCAAGGAAGGAATTGTCCGGCGTCTCTTCACTCGCTGAGTATACTGTATCTTCAAATCTGAACAGAACCTCTGCCATGTCCTCCGGGAGTCTGCTTCTGCCTTCCATCATCATTTCATACGGGAGTCCGTAGAAGGCTTCCGCAATGCCTCCGGCTATGCAGGTAAGAGTATCGCAGTCCCCTCCCAGTGAAACAGCTGTTCTGATAACATCTTCAAAATCCTTTCCTTCCAGAAATGCTGTGACTGCTTCGGGAACAGTCTCCTGACAGCTTTCAACATGATGATATCCCGGTCTTATCTCATCGCAGGTTCTGGAAAGGTCGTATCCGAATTCTCCGACAATGTATTCCTTTATCTCCTCCTTACTGAAGCCGTTTCTTGCAAGAAATACAGCCGATGCCGCAGCCTCTGCGCCTTTTATTCCTTCCGGATGATTATGAGTAACCTCTGCGGTGAGCCTTGCACAGCGTCTGGTCTCCTCTATAGTATCAAAAAGCCAGCCTGCAGCCGCCACCCGCATTGCGGAGCCGTTGCCAAAACTTCCGTACGGTTTAGGACTTCTTGATCTGAGCCATTTTGAGAACATTCCGCCGTATCCCGCATCCGGATATTTGCGGCCCCATCTGCGCATTGAAGCAGTTACTGCTGCCTTTATTTCTTCGTCGTCTCCGCCCATACTGTCCATAAGAGCTTCCGCTACTGCAATTGTCATAACCGAATCGTCTGTAAATTGACTTCTTTCTCCGAAAAGAGGAAAATCCTTTGTTTTGCCGCCTCTGTCAAATTCATAAGGTGCACCTATCATATCTCCTAAAATTGCTCCTAACATATATATCATCCTCCTTTTTATTTTATGGCTTAAGTATATCCAAAAATAATAAAGGCATGGTCGTTTGCCGTGCGACAAAAGCCATCCCTTTAAAATCATTCTCCCAGTATAGGCTGTCCGTACTTGAACAGGGCTGCATTTATTTCAAAAATATCATAAATTTTGTTAGTAATAAAATACGAAATAATCAAATCAAATTTGCTGCTTGGGGAAAATGCGATTTCCGCCCTTGCAAGCAGATCCAACATAGTAGGCATATCAAGCTGCAGAGCAATTGCAAATGCCACAGCGGTTTTCTTTTTCGGTTTGTAATCCTGTCTGCAGCGAATTCTTGAAAATACTTTTCTGTCAATATTTGCTTTTTTATAAACGGTTACATCATCCATTCCGCTCTCATCTATCAGCTGAAACAGCCTCTGCTGAAACGTGTCCCCCGTGTTTTCCAGAATTTCATCCAGGCTCCTGCCTGACACGTCCGGCAGTGCAGGTGCTGCCGCCTCTGAAAATACGGCACCGGTTTCCGGCATTTCTTCCCATTCATTCTCATCATCTGCTTCCCCGGAAGCATCGTCAGAATCCGCTGTCATTTTTTTCTGTTCGGCATATTCTGCCGACCGCATCCTTCTAGCGTACGGACCGGCCCCGCAGTATTCTGTTTTGCTGATTTCTTTTGCGGAATGCTCATCTATGTATTCTTCAATATCGCCCACAAGCTTTCCTGACAGTTCAAAGGACTTCCTGTCAAAGACTGCAAGGATTACCTTCATATCATGGGATAAAAGAAACCTGTTGATTTCGTACAGCGCAATCTGCAGCGCTTCATCCTTCGGAAAACCGTAAACGCCTGTGGCAATCAGAGGAAACGCTATGCTTTCGCAGGACAGCTCAGCAGCCTTATTCAGGGAATTTTCGTAGCAGGCATGAAGTATTTCCCGCTCTCCGTGCCCGCCGTCTATCCATGCCGGTCCCACTGTGTGTATAATATATTTGGCATTCAGCTGAAAAGCATCAGTATGTTCTGCATGCCCCGGAGCAATATTTCCGATTTTCTGCCGTGCTTCCAGCAGTAACTCAGCTCCCGCAGCTTTATATACAGCACTGTCAGTTCCGATCCCTATCACAGGCTTTGGATTGGCTGTGTTTACAATCGCATCGGCCTTCACCTTCGTTATATCATTTCGTATTATCGAAAAAGGCATTTCTTTGTCACCTCCTGCCCGGAATTCACAAACAGACATTAAAAAAAAACGTTATACTCTCTGTTTATTACATATTATATCATTTAAATTCCCTGTTGAACGCATTATATTAATCTCTCCCATAAAAAAATAGAATGACATATTATTTTTACAAATTCCGTTTATTCACGCAGTAAACCCCCTCCGAAACTCGAAGGGGGCATTGTATTATATTGCCGGATTTTTACTTATATCAGATTCTCCTTAAAGAATTCATTCAGTTTATCAAAAGGAATAACCTCCATGTTGTCATACAGATCTATATGTACTGCATCCGGAATAAGAAGAAGCTCTTTATTTTCCGCATATTTGCTGTCCTTTATCATATTGGCATATGCATCTTGTCCAAAATATACTGAGTGAGCATTTTCACCGTGAACAATAAGAACCGCACTTCTGATTTCATTTATGTATTTCATAATAGGCTGATTAATAAATGACATACATCCTACGGTGTTCCAGCCGTCGTTTGAATTGAGACTTCTCTCATGATAAGCCCTTCCTTTATAGTATTCGCTGTAATCCTTTACGAAGAAAGGAACATCCTCCGGAACAGGAAGCGGCATACATCCTCCCGCCCTGCTGTACTCACCGGTCCTGAATTCTTCCGTTCTTACAGCGTTTAGATTCTTCCTTAGTTCATATCTTTTCTTCTCGGTATTTGCAATATCAAAGTATCCGTTCGCATTTACCCTTGACATATCATACATGGTCATTGCCGCAGCGGCCTTTATTCTGGTATCAAGGGCTGCCGCATTAAGTGCCATTCCGCCCCATCCGCATATTCCGATGATTCCTATTCTGTCAGGGTCCGCAGTCTCCAGATTTGAAAGAAAATCCACCGCCGCCTGAAAATCCTCTGTATTTATATCAGGTGATGCCATGTGACGTGGATATCCTCCGCTTTCGCCGGTAAAAGACGGATCGAATGCTATTGTAACGAAGCCTTTTTCCGCCATAGTCTGGGCATACAGTCCCGCGCACTGTTCCTTCACAGCCCCGAAAGGACCTGATACAGCTATAGCCGGCATTTTGCCTGTGCATTCCTTCGGAGTATACATATCCGCTGCCAGTGTAATTCCGTAACGGTTCATAAAGGTTACCTTGCAGTGGTTTACCTTGTCTGATTTTTCAAAAGTCTTGTCCCATTCCTTTACCAATGATAATTTTTCATTCATTTTATCCCTCCTGAACATTCATACCGGCAACCCATTCAGCAATCTCTCCGGATTTTTTCCCGTTCAGTACTTTTCCTTCAATAAAATCCGCTTCCGGTGCAGACACTTTAAGTTCCTTTACCGTATTGCCAAATCCGCTGCCTCCCGAAGTTGCAAAAACAATAATTTTCTTTCCTGAAAAATCATACCTTTCCAGGAAAGTATTGATAATCGTCGGTGCAACATACCACCATATAGGGAACCCCAGAAAAACAGTGTCATAGCTTTCAATATGTGCATCGTCTCCCGCAATCTCAGGTCTGAAGCTTTTGTCTGACATTTCGATGCTGCTGCGGGACTTCTTGTCCATCCAGTTCAGATCTGCATCTGTGTATGGTTTTTCCGGTCTTATTTCATAAATATCAGCTTTCGCTGCCTCTGCTATTTTAACTGCTGTTTTCTTTGTTGTTCCTCCGGCACTGAAATATGCCACTAATGTTTTACTCATGTTTCTTTCTCCTCATAAATAAAATACAGATGTATTAAAATCTCTTTTCCACTTCTGCATTCATTGTAATTCCGGTATTCAATTATGTACAATGCTCTTTTATATGGCATAATTCATGCCCTAAAGGCATTAATCTCTTCTATAAATTTTCTCGCTGCGGCCGAATACGGGATATTGCGTCTCCATGCCAGCACCGAATACGAAATCAGCTGCGGATAAAGCTTTCTGTTTACAAGAAGGTCCTCTCTCCAGAACTTCATGGCGCCTTCAATGGTTATCGGATATGCCAGACCGTTTTTAGCCATAACAGCCGCATTTGTTGCAAGATTTGCCACAAATGCAGCATTCATCATTTCAAAGTCTCTGCCGAACCAGTTGGCAAGCTCGCTCTGCACATTTAACCTTTCCGGCAGTATGATTGCTTTATCCATGAGGTCTTCTTTTATGATCACATCCTTTTCCGCCATTGGATCATCAGGTCTCATGATAACAACCCATGGCTCGGCTTCCGGCAGCCGGATATATTCAAACTCAGATGTGTCGACGGGCTCCATAAACAGCCCTATATCCACCAGGCCCTGGTTCATCATATCCTGAATAACATCAGCAGTTGCCGTATGCAGCCTTATCTGAACTCCCGGGTATTTTTCTCTGTATGATCTGCATATTTCAGCCAGTGACTCCACAGCTCCGAATTCACCGCAGCCTACAGTTACACTGCCCTCTATATGTTCTTCCCGTTTTCGCAGTTCATGTACCGTTTTTTCCTCAAGCTCCAAAATCTCAAGAGCACGTCTTTTTAACAGTATGCCTTCTTCTGTCAGTCTGATTTTTCTGCCTGTTCTTGTAAAAAGTTTTACTCCCAGATCATCCTCCAGCGCCGCGAGCTGCCTTGAAAGCGTAGGCTGAGTCATATGCAGGTTTTCCGCTGCCCTGGTAATATTCTGTTCTCTCGCCACTGTAAGAAAATATCTTAATACACGGATTTCCATTCAATTCACCTTCTTTATACGGTTTATTATTTATACCGAAAATTAAGTTTTCATTATCCTGTTCGTCACACCTTGGAATTCTCAATGTCTGAGAAAGATCTGAGATATGCGCCATAATCAATTCCTCAATAAAATCGAATATCTCCTGCTTACTCCTGAAATGATTGTATAAAGATGCATCTTTAATTCCGACTGCATCAGACTATCATCCGCCGGTTCAGAAGTATCATAAACCAGTGAATACCAGCTGTCAAATAGGCAGGTATTTGTTCAAGATAAAAAGATATATTTATAAAGTTCGTCCTTTTCCCTTTTTCCACTTGTTATAATCATCGGTCTTTGTTAAAATCAGTTCAGTACGTTTTCGGAGGTGTAACTAATGAAAATGCAAAATATTATCGGCAGAACCTTCACCATGGATCTTGACGGAACATCTGTCGGTATATATATGACGGACGAAAATAAAGCAGTCTTTATCGATACCGGCGAAGGGGATTCACGGGAGCTTATAAAATTTCTCAGAGAATCAAACATAGTGCCGGCTGCGATTATAAACACCCATCTTCATATAGATCATATAGGCAACCACAAGGCACTGTGCGATGAATACGGTGTGAAAATCTATACTTCTCCTATAGAAGTCAGAGACAGATGCTCCGGCTGTTCGGATTTCGAAGAATATCTGGTGGCAAACTGTGAAGAAGGCAAAGATATTATAGAAGGGGTCGAATTCACCTTCATACCTACCCCCGGACATTCCACCGGGCATCAGGCCGTTGTTACCCCGGACGGTGTATGCTGCCTGGGTGATTCGATAATGTCCATGTCAAAACTTAGAAAATCAAGGGTTCCTTATTTATTTGACTCGGAAAACGCCATGAAAAGTATGAAAAAGCTTCTTAATACCGATTATCCGTACTATCTTGCCGCCCATAACGGGCCTATCTCAGGGCAAGAAATAAAGAACACCATCCGGGCAAATATTGAAAAAGAGGAAAGTCTCCGACAGATTATTCAGAATATAGTTAAAAAAGCTGTAAACATAGACAAGCTCGAAATTCAGGTTATGAAGGCTGCCGGTGTTACAAATCCGGAAACAAGAAGCTATTTCTGGATGCATGACTCGGTAAGATCAAGAATCGAGGAACTGATCCGAACAGGTCTTCTGGAAATAAAAAATCAGACTGTATTCCCAGGGAAAAAGAGTCACGGTCGGTAAAATAATACCCAAAACATTTTAAAAAATTGTTTATTCCCTGCCGATTTACGCGGCAGGGATTGTATTATTCCTATTCAGTATCATCTTTTTTATTATCCTCTGCTTTGCGGAAATTAACTGCCGCAAAAAACATACACGATGCCGCGGCCCAAAATATTCCTCCGTATAATACTTTTGAACATACTGCAAATAATATTCCGGAAACAGCCATTAATCCCCCTGCTGCAGTCAGGAGAGTTGATGCCGTATGCTTTCCTCCGCTCATAATCAGTCATCCTTTCCCTTTAAATCCTATTTCAGAATTCAGAATAATGAAATTAACTGTCCAGAAAATCCCTTCTGAATTGAGACGGGGTTATACCCTCTGTTTTTCTGAACACCTTGGTAAATACCCTGTAATCACCGTATCCGCACTGTTCCGCTATCTCTGCAATTGTCAGCGAGCTGGACAGAAGAAGCTTTTTGGCCTTTTCCATTCTGATATTTGTCAGATAAGCCAGAAAATTTACACCTATTTCCGTTTTGAACAGCTGACTTATATACTGTGAACTTAAATAAAATTCCTCAGACAGAACCGAAAGACTGATATCATCAGCCAGATGCTCCTGCATATACCTTGTTATTTTGTTTATTGTGCGCTCCTCATACTGCTCCGTCTCGCCGCTGCTGTTCTTATTGAACAGAGATATCTTTAAATTGTCGATACAGGATCCGAATTCCTCGTAGTTTACAGGTTTTAGTATATAATCTGTTATCTTCAGCCTCAGCGCCTCCCTGCAGTATGAAAAATCATCATATCCTGACACAATAACGAATGCCGTATCCGGATGCTTTATCCTGCTCAGCTGAATAACCTTAAGCCCGTTCATAACAGGAATATTAATGTCCATAATTACTATATCCGGATCAAGTGCGTCTATCTGTGCAAGAGCCTCCATTCCATCGGCGGCTTCTCCTGCCACCTCGCAGTCATGAGCCTCCCAGTCAAACAGTTTTTTGAACCCTTCTCTTATCATTATCTCATCGTCTACCAGAAGCACCCTAAGCTTTTTCATTATTATTCCTCCTTCAACGGCAGCTTTATATGAGCCGTTACTCCGCCCTCTTCATTCTCTGTATACCACAGGCCGTATTCTCTGCCGCAAAGAAGCTTTATACGCTTCTGCACATTCAGAATACCGATGCTGTTGCCGGTAAGCTTCTGCTCCTGCTTGTTATAGTTGAGAAGCATTTCATCTATTATCTCTTTTTTACCCTGTTCGAAGCCCCTTCCGCTGTCCGTAATCAGTATTTCAAAACTGTCTCCTCCGGTTTTCAGGGCAGAAATATTCACTGTTCCTTTGTAACCTTTGTTCTTTAATCCATGCAGCAGACTGTTCTCAACAATAGGCTGAAGTATGAAGTTCGGAACCAGCTCAGCGCCAAGTTCGGGATCGATATCATATTCGCACTGAAGTTCCGGATATCGGTAACACATTAAATCCATATATGCCTCAAGAAGCTCCGTTTCGTCATCCAGAGAAACCATAGGTCTGTCAACCTTAACGCTAAGTCTGAAGAAATCAACCAGTCTCATAAGAAGATCCGCCACCTTTTTGTCCCCGTTAAGCTGAGCCTGAATTCGTATAGTATCCAGAGTATTGTACAGAAAATGCGGATTCACCTGACTTTTCAGATAAAGCATCGACATCTTCTGCTCTACCAGTTCCGCTCTGAGAATATCAGGATTCTCTAATATCAGATAAAATGCCAGAGTTATGAGTGTAATTCCCATACCGCTTATCAGCCATGTATGATGCAATCCCTGAAGAATTGCCACAATAAGCTCTACAAGACATGCTATTACCACTGCAGTTTTTTTCTTTTTCTCTATTCTGTTCCAGTTTGAAAACAGAAGTCCCGTCCCCAGAATAAAATACAACGCTATGCTGACATAACAGAATATCATCAGAATTCCGTCAGAGTAGTTGCCTTCAGGCGTAACCGCATAGTGAACCGGCAGAAGAAATGCTCCCAGTTCAGAAAAAAACAGATAAATTAAGGTCGGCTTGTCCATACAGCACCGCTTTCCTGTTTCCTCCTCCACGAGAATGGCAATATATCTGTAAAACAGAAAAAAAATAAACAGCATGCTTCCCAGGAAAATCCTGTGACAGGCTTCATTCAAAAGCACAGGCACCGTATCCATATGATTTACCGTATATACTGTAACTCCGTCAAATACCAGATGAATCATTACCGTTATTAACAGAACGGAAAAAGTACGATGAAGTTCTGTGTTCTTTTTTCCTGCGGAAAAATATATAAATGCAACAAACGCAAGCACCATGAACAGCGCAATTTCCATACGCAGCATTGATTTCTGCCTCCTTTTTTCACTATTTTAATACCCGGATTAAAAATTCTATAGTTTTGTATTTCATGTGAATGTGTCCATTTTCTATATTACCGGCAGACCGATATATATATTTATAAAATAAAATGCAGCAGAAAATATTTCCTGCTGCACTCATTTTAACCACTAAGGTATCATTACTCTGCTTCTGAGCCTTTTCCTTTGCCGAATTTTATTGAATCCTGTGCAATAGCAACACCGATGAAAATTACAAACATTGATATTATCTGTATCAGTCTGATAGGCTCTCCCAGTATAAAGAATGCCAGTATACAGCTGAATACCGGTATTGTATTGTAAATAATCGAGGAGTTTGTGGCTCCCAGATACAAAACAGCCTTGTTCCACAGCATAAAGGAAATTATCGACGGTCCTATAGCAAGATAAAGGAAACATCCCGCACCTATCTTTTCAATCTGAGGGAAACCATGCATAACAGTATCCGCAATAAATAAAGGCACAGTAACCATCAGAGCCACCACAAATCCGCAGAAAATAAAGGACCACGTTGATACATTTGATTTTTTGTATTTATTCAGTATAGTATATATCGACCAGATTAATGTGGCAAGTATTATTACCAGGTCACCGGTAGTGAAGTCAAGATTAAGCAGCACATTTATATCACCTTTAATAATAAGGAGAACTACGCCGACTATAGCCAGTACAATTCCGAATATTTTCTGAGGTGTAATCTTTTCCTTGTAAAGAATCCTCATAATAATTACCGTAAATACAGGGCTTGACGTGGCAAGCAGACTCATATTTGCGGCGCTTGTGGTCTGCCCCGCCGTATAACACAGGATACTGTAAACACCGGTGCCGGTCAGGCCGCACAGCAGTATAATCCATTTCTGTTCCATGATATACTTCCATTCGGCCTTTACATGCTTAAATGCAAAGGGGAAAAGAAAAATACATGCCAGAAACCATCTGAAAAAAGCTGTTGCGAAGGGCGAGTACATCCCGCTCAGTCCCCGGGATACAATGAAGTTTCCCGACCATATCATGATTGCTATTATGGCAAAAATTACTCCTGCAGTTGTTTGTTTTTTTGTTGCTTCCATGTCTGTCCCCGTTTCTTTATCAATATTTTTATATTATTAATATATCAGTGCCGTCGGAAACAGTCAAACCGGTTTTTTATTCATAGGCCGGATTATAACTGTTTTGTCTCCATTACGCTCATATATGCCGGTCTTATTATCTTGTCCATACATATGAGCTCTTCTATTCTGTGGGCGCTCCATCCGACAATTCTGGCAATTGCAAACATCGCAGTATAAAGCTCCTGGGGGATTCCCAGCATCTCGTATACAAATCCGCTGTAAAAGTCCACATTAGGGCTGACACCCTTATATATTTTTCTCTGTTCAGAAATAAGCACAGGCGCAATCTCTTCAACATTGTTATACAGAACAAGGTCATTTTCCCTTCCTTTTTCGGCTGCCAGTTTTTCAACATACTGTTTGAATATTCTTTCTCTGGGATCGGAGAGGGAATATACTGCATGTCCCATACCGTATACCAGACCTTTTCTGTCAAAGGCTTCTTTTCTGATTATTTTATCAAGATAAAAAGCGATTTCCTCTTTATCACTGTAATCGGAAACATGGTTTCTGATGTCCTCCATCATTTCCATTACTTTAATATTAGCTCCTCCGTGCTTTGGTCCTTTCAGAGAGGACATTGCCGCAGAGATGGTCGAATATGTATCTGAACCTGCCGAAGTTACCACTCTTGTGGTAAATGTGGAATTGTTTCCTCCGCCGTGTTCCATATGAAGTATAAGTGCAGTGTCCAGAACCTTGGCTTCGGTTGCTGTGTACTGCTTATCCGGTCTGAGCATAAGCAGCAGATTTTCGGCAGTAGACAATTCCGGGTCCGGTCTGTGAATAATCATGCTCTCGAAGTTTTCATAGTAGTTGTAGGCGTGATATCCGTAAACCGCCAGCAAAGGAAACTCGCTTATCAGCTGAATACACTGTCTGAGAGAATTTCCGACGCTTGTGTCATTTGCATTGCTGTCGTACGATGCAAGGGTCAGTATGCTCCTTATCATTGAATTCATGATATCTCTGCTGGGCGCCTTCATAATGACATCTCTTGTGAAATTGGTGGGCAGTGTTCTGACAGCTGCCATTATTCGCCTGAACTCCTGCAGTTCGGATTCATCGGGCATTTCTCCCATAATAAGGAGATATGCGGTTTTCTCGAAGCCAAGTTCATTTTCACCGAGACTTTTTATTATATCCTCAATAAGATATCCTCTGTACCACAGTTTTCCGTGACACGGTGTTTTCCTGCCGTTAATAATCTCCGATGAGGTAATTTTAGAAATTTTAGTAAGGCCGGAAAGAACTCCGTTTCCTTTTTCATCTCTAAGACCTTTTTTTACCCCGTATTCGTCATAAAGACGAGGGGCAATCAGATCGTTCTCCCTGCAGATACCTGCCTTCTGCTCAGCGTAATCTCTAATCTGTCTGATTTCCATATAACTCCTCCCCTATTTCCGTAAAAACATCTTCTACAACATCTTCCAGTTCTTCAACCATTTTCAGAAGCATATACATGTTATCCTTACCGAATTTCTCTATAACAGCACCGTAATACTTTCTGAGTTTCTCTTCCTGATGCTCCATAAGCTTTAATCCTCTTCCGGTAATTGTAACATATGTGCCTTCGCTGCCGTTTCCGTCGTGGGACCACAGAACCAGGCCTTTTTCATTAAGTTCGCTTACAAGCTTTGAAACGCCGTGTATAGGAAGCTTCAGCACTCCGGTCAGATCAGTAAGATAGGTTTTCACTCCCTCAGCATCGCCCTCCGGCGCAAGCCTGACAATGTCGTGAAGTGTAATATATTCCGCAACTGTTATGTCCGTAAAAAGATGATGAACCTTGTCCTTGTTCATAAGATATTTATGGTAGGTCAGTTCATATGAAAGCTTTTCTAAATTCCTTTTGTCAACAATATTGTTTTTCATAATAATCTCCAATTCTTCTTTTTTCTGCTGCTGTCCATTGTTATGCCGTGTCTCCGAAAAATCCCCCCGAAAATTTTCAGTAAGACTGCCATCCTGCTCTTTTCTGACTGGCGGAGCAGCTTCTGTTGTATTCACTGATATTTTCCGTCACTCTCTCAAAGTATCTTCTGAATTCGGTTTTTTCATTCTCCGTGAATCCTTCAGTAAGAACGGAGAAAAAATCATTCTGTGCTTTGTTTCCTTCTTCTACAATCTCTTTGGCAGAATCACATATTGTCAGATGTATCGATCTGTGGTTTCCGTTCGTATATTTCCCTTTAATAAGACCCCTCTCCTGAAGATCTCTGGTGGCTGCCGAAACCGCTGATTTTGTAATTCTGCGCCGTTCAACAATATCCCGGGCGGTATCGCAATGGGGATTGTTTGCCAAAAACAGAAGAACCGTAGCCTCGGTATGAGTAATTCCGTATTTTACGCAGACCGGATTCAAAATAGTCTGATACAGTTCTCTGCTCATAAAGATATTTTCAAGTAACCTGTTCATAACAACTCCTAAAAGTACATATAATAACTGTTCAAAAACGAACAGTTCAATTTTACACCTTTCTGTGAATTTTGTCAATTTGACTGCTTCTGAAAGCCTGTAATATATTTACGCAAGAAAAGAATTTTCAGAACAGAAAATCCGGAGCGGCAAAATTTCCGTTCCGGATTAATGATTTATTATTTATATTAAAAAACTGCTTCCTTCTTCAAAGTCTGAAAGATATATATCAGCGCAGGCTTTAAGCTCACTCTGTGATGCTTCAGATGCATCGAAAACACCCGCAACCGGAAATCCTGCTCTTTTTGCGGTCTCGGCAGCGTGGAGAGCGTCTTCAAATACATAAGTGTATTTCTTCTCCGTTCCCAGACATGCCAGAGCCTTTTCAAAGATTTCAGGCTCATCCTTTCCTGAGCCGGTATCACCGCATGTAATGATATCGACAAAATACTTATATACCCCGCAACGTTTCAAAGCCCCGGATGCTATGTTTTTATCAATAGTGGTTGCAACGCACATCACTGTGCCTTTATCATGCAGCTGCTTCAGGAATTCTCCTGCCCCGGGCTTTAATGGTGCCTCGCAGATATAGAAATCTTCAATTATTCTATTAATTTCATCGGTTATCTCGGCATTTGTTTTATCAACTCCGTATCTGCTGATATAATAATCTGCAGCCT
>JAUNCY010000079.1 GCA_030526325.1 Bacillota bacterium | reverse complement strand
TTAACACCTGCTTGCAAGTTATTTAGTTAATCTAAATATCTTTGCTGTTATGCCATCTTCGCAATGGCTTCTTTCAGGGTGGATTCGTCCTGGTTGATGTAGACATTGGCGGTCATCGAGTAGTCAGTATGGCCCATGATGCGCTGGATGTCCTCTGGCCTGACCCCGGCGGCTGACATGCGGGTGCCGAAGGTATGCCGCGCAGAGTGCGGTGTCAGGTCATCCGGGAGCCCCAGGGACTTCATGCACGGCTTCCAAACGCCGATGCTGAAGGAATCCTTGTTATATGCTTTCCCGTCCGGACGGGGGTACAAGGGGCCTGTGCTGGCATTGTACCATCGCTCGATGATGGGGAGAATCTTCGGGTGGACGGGAATGGCTCTGTCTTTGCCGGCATCTGTTTTCAGACCTCCGCGAAGCATTTTTGTTTTCGGGTCATTTGTGGAGTGCTTATATTTCCGCTTGATGACGGTTCCGCTGCCGTTTTCTCGTTTTGCCATTTTTTCCTTGCCTTTCCGGGGCTTTTCTGATAGTATAAAAGGACAGAATGCCCCTATCGTGATGGGTGGGTGTGTGGACTGTATATCCGTCTGGAGAGTTGCAGCTCTCCTTCGGGCGAAGCGTCCTGGTGTTTGCAGCACCGGGGCGCTTTTGTTTTCTGATTTAATTATTAAATGATTTTGCATATATGACGCAAACAACAGCGATTAGTGCCAATGCTATGTAGTCATTTAATTTTACGGCATAAATAATTACACTATAAAAATCGAAAGCGCCAATAATCAATGCGATCTTTTCTGGAGTTTTCCCTTTTGCATAACGTTTATTTCTACAGTATTTTGCGAAAATAGGGAACACAATTGAGATTACACTCAGTATAATCCACGCCCAATAGATGGCCAATCGAGGGAATGTGCACCCCCTGTCTAACAACATTCCAAACAGAACGAGGGCGAGAACGCTGATAATGAGTGAAAGGATTGAAACAATAGATAATCTTGTTTTCATAGCCTCATTCCGCTCTGATGTTGCAGATTCGTCCACGTTGTGGGATATAACGTTGACACTGTCGTCTGAATAAGAAGCAGATTTGGTTGCGTTCAGATACCCGCCTGAATGTTCAACTTTGCTGTCTTGCTCTTTTCGGTTGAGGGTATTCTTATAGGAGGCTACTGCAATTACACGCTTCCTATTATATTCTTCAATGATTTTCTTACGTTCTTCTTGGGCTGCTTCGTCCATTTTTATACGGGTCTGTCTTAATTCTTCCTCATAGGCCTTTGATGACAGTTTGTAAACCAGCTGACTCAAAATAGGGGAGCGTTCAAGTTCTCTTGCTTGAATGGACAGATTGGATATTAACTCTGTACTTTCCTTAATTTGGATTTGCGAGAAATCTTTTATGGTTTGCGGCACATTTTGCGATTGCGAAGAAAGTAAAAAGGAATTAAGTGAATTGATTTTCTCCCTTTCATCCTCAATCTTTTTTGCAATTTCTTGGAATTTGGCGAGTGCATTGCATTCGTCTTTGCTCATGTCATCTGTTGGAGTAGCTGCTGATAGGAGAGTAAATGGATCGTTTGAAAAGTCCCTTTCCGACATATTCTAGCAACCTTTCTTTCGTTTATTTACAATTCTGCATGGGTATTACAGGTTCCGTCAAAGGACGACAGTTTGTAACAACGGGGCGGTTTTTTATTTATGGGAAATCATTTTTAATAATCTTCTAACCTTCGTTTGTATTTGATTCTTTCAAAATCGATGCAGGAATTCAGGTGAAGATAAGATTCTTCAATATCTCGGAGCATACGATCGTATAGGTTCCATTTATCGTAAGAGATTTTCGGAAGCTCTTTTTTATACTTCGACTTGTATAATGCGAGGGGATTTTCTTTGTACATCTTTACAGTCTGGGTGATGGAATCCATATATTGACGTGACGGAAGGCTTGTTACCCAATGCTCTAGTATGCGCTCGCACTCGTCACGGCAATCGGAAGTCATACGGACAAGCTCAATAACTGATTCGTAGTAGTACGACTGATGCTCCATCTTTTTCTCGTAATGCCTCTCCATAAAGTAGAAGCCAAAGAAAGCAGCTCCAAACAATAGTGTGGAGAATACTTCAAAAAAAGTTTCCATTTTTCACCACCGCAGTATATTTATTTTTGTATCCAATTAAACGTACACATATTTCATTATAATCGAACATACATTCGACAATATAGGAGGAAACAACATGAGCAGAGAAGAAAAAATCAAACGAATTGTGGAATGTATTCAGAGAATCGACGAACTGAACGACGTTCTGATTGATGTGATTTATGGGCTTCTATTCCAATAAACCAGAGGGCAGCTATGACGGCTGCCCTTATTTTTTATCCGGGAAGTGCCGCTTGAAGACCTCATACATCAAGAGAATTTCCGCGTCTGTCATTTCTGACAGCAGGTTCGTGAAGAACTTCACGGCCTCCTCCGGGTCGTTGGTGGATGCGGACTTTACGATCTCGCTGATCTCCTGGCCACGGGTTTTCGGTGTGAAGATTTCTCCTTCTCCATTTCGCAACCATGTTTCGCTGACGTGATATGTGCTGCATATTAGCGGGATTTTATTCTCTTTTAGCTGAGTTAAGCCAGTTTCAATGTTCTTTATTTCGCTGTCAGACATACCAATCGGCTCACCGAATTTTACGCGGGAAAGATTTAATACTTTTTTTCTAAGATACAAAATCCTTTCTTTCATTGTATTACCTCCCTTCTTTTCAGTATATATGTATTATATCTCATATTATTTAGATTGTCAATCTAAAAACACAGAAAATAATTTTAGAGGTAGCCTGACAATCTAATTATATATGAATATAATAGATTCACAATCTTACATCGTGAGATTGGCAATCTTTTTTCTGGAGGCTGATAGCCTCCCCTACATGAAATTGTTGGAAGACAGAAAGTCGCCCGCCGGGAGCGCATCCCGGCCCAAAAGGTAAAGCCAGGTGTGGTGCCTGGCTGGGGGCGCGAGCCTTCCCGGAACGCCAAGATTCCGATAACCCTTGGAATTATCACCTTTATCATCTGGCACCCCGGAGAGACGGGGCCGCCCCGGCGGAATCCGGGGATTTACGGAGCAGTAGCGCAAGGGTGGGTCAGCGCACCTGATTTGGGATCAGGAGGCTGCCGGTTCGAGTCCGGTCACTCGGACCAAGATAACCAGTTTCTTAGGAAGCTGGTTATTTTTTTATGTGCATATCGGTTTGACTCAGCATTTCGACAAATTGTAATTTAACGCACTGGCGCGGCAGCGACCTTGGCTCTCCCTATGGGAGAGCTGTCAGCCGAACAGGCTGACTGAGA
>JAUNCY010000033.1:12895-23143 GCA_030526325.1 Bacillota bacterium | reverse complement strand
ACTGCTGCATTTCAATTTGAAAGAGCCTTAGACAGGGCATATATGCAGATCACCATGGGCGGGTTCAATTACAATACTGCTATCTGTAACACTATTAAAGACTTGCTCGAAATTTTAATCTTACTCTTGACCGGTGCTCAACTGATTAAGAAAGATAAAAAATCAAACAAGTCTAAGAGGCGGAAAAAATAACCGCCTCCCCCTAATAGGGGGATAATTAATTATAACACATTCACCATAAATTATGAAACATTCAATTACAATTTTGCTGATCGCAATAATCTTTATCAACATTCTTGATGGGGATTTTGCAGCACCATCGACTCTTGATGTTATTAAATTTGTTTTGCTGGCAATATGTACAATACTGAGCATAGTAAAGGAGAGGAGATAAGAAATGACGGAAAAAAGCAATTACGCTGCACAGATTAAAAATTTAAGAAAAAACTATGTACGCTTTCCTTTGGATTTGAAACCGGAGGTGTTAGAAGAATTTAAGCGGATCTGTAAAGAGAACGGTACAACACCGACAACTGAGATAAAAAGATTTATTGCAGAGTATTGTGAGGAAATGAAAAGGGATTAATATTCAACAACTCCCACGCTTACTCCTACACCAAAACGGACATTTTGAAGTGGAGAAGAAATGATGTGAAGTAAAAAATAACCTCTTGGAAATGTTGAAATTTCAATGTTTCCAAGAGGTTTTCTACAGTATATCAGTTTTGGCGCGCCCAGAGGGATTCGAACCCCCGACCTTCGCATTCGTAGTGCGCTACTCTATCCAGCTGAGCTATGGGCGCATAAGCCTTACAAGAACAAATTATATATTGTGAATTAGAGTTTGTAAAGAAGAAATACATTTAAAAATTATTTAAGAATTAAATCTATCAGTACAGGAAAAATGGGTGAAGTTGAAATTATATTCCGTTTGAAGTACAATAAGACAAAGAATAAAGATTGAGAGGGAAGAGATGAACAAGGATAATTTCAATTTCAGATATGCAGAGGAAAAGGACGCAGGGACTATACTTGGCTTTATTAAAGCCCTTGCCGAATATGAACACATGGAAAATGATGTTGTTGCAACTGAAGAGCTTTTGAGAGAGTGGATATTTGAAAAGAAGAAGGCTGAAGTAATTTTTGCACTGGAGGAGGGCAAAGAAGTAGGATTTGCACTGTTCTTCCATAATTTTTCGACTTTTCTCGGACGTGCGGGAATATATCTGGAAGACCTTTTTGTACTGCCTAAATTCAGGGGAAAAGGATACGGAAAGAAGCTGCTCTCGCAGCTGGCTAAAATAGCAATAGAAAGAAAATGCGGAAGGCTGGAATGGGCTTGTCTGGACTGGAACCAGCCAAGTATTGACTTCTATCTGTCTCTCGAGGCAGCGCAGATGGACGAATGGACTACATACAGACTTACAGGAGATACATTAAAGAAAATGGCAGAATATTAGGAGGTGTAAGCGTTGTCGGCTTTTGAGCACAAATTTTTGACGTGTACCAGCGATGTCAACTCGAATCTTGAGGTTACAAATAAAACTCTTTTGGAATGGATGGAGGATGTAGGTTCACTTCACTCGGATGAGGCGAACTGCGGAATGAAAACTATCGAGGAAACTAAGCTTTCGTGGGTAATAATTCAATGGAAGGTAAAAGTTCATCGAAGATTCAGGTACGGAGAAACCATAAACATAAAAACCTGGGTTTCAGGAACAAAGAGGCTTTATACCTTCAGAGAATATGAATTCTATGACGAAGAAGGCAATGTTGTGGTATCGGCTTCCGGGAAATGGGTGCTTACACATCTCGAACAGGGTGTGATAAGTGTACCTCCTGAAATTGTCGAGACATACGGTACATGCAGAGAAACGGCTTTTGAAGAAGGAAACAATATGCCGAGACTGAAGGATCCCATGGATTTTTCCATGCCTTATGAATTCCATGTTCCATGTACGTATATAGATATAAACGGACATATGAACAACATTTTCTATATGGATATAGCGTATCAGGCAATGCCGGAGGAAGTGTTCCGAAACAATACGTTTGATGAGTTTGAAATAATGTATAGAAAAGAATGTAAAATGAATGACAGGCTGATGTGCTATTATCATTTTGACGGGGAAAGTCATTATATTTCCGTAAGAAATGAAGACAGCAGTCAGCTGCATGTATTATTAAAACTTAAATAGACAGGACTTGCACAGAAAGACAGGATAATTTATGGAAATACGAAACACCAGACCCGGGGAAATAGAAGAAGTCATGGAGATTTATGATATTGCCCGTCAGGTCATGAGAAACAGCGGCAATTCTCAGCAGTGGATAAACGGTTATCCGGCAAGAGAATTGATAAATGAAGATATTGAAAAGGGATACAGCTATGTGCTGGTGGATAATGGGAAAATACAGGCGGTTTTTTCACTGATTGACGGTGAAGATCCCACTTACAAAGTGATAGCAAACGGCGAATGGCTGAATGATGAGCCCTACATGACTATTCACAGAATAGCTTCAAGAGGAGAGATGAAACATGCGTCGGACATCTGTTACGGCTGGACAATGGAGAAAACCGACAATCTTAGAATAGACACGCACGAAGATAACGTGATAATGAGGCATGTGCTGGACAGAAACGGATTCACCGAATGCGGTGTTATATATATCAGTGACGGAACCCCGAGAATTGCATATCATAAGGTGAAGTAATAATGGAAAGTATTGAATTGTTTTTAATAATATGCGTATCAATGTTCCTGGTGGGCGTTATTGATTCGGTAGCGGGAGGCGGAGGCCTGATAAGTCTTCCTGTGTTCCTTATGGCGGGACTTCCTCCAAGGACTGCTTTCGGAACAAACAAGGTAATGGCTTTCACGGGAAATTCTACAGCATCTTACAGGTTTTATAAACAGGGATATTTTGATTTGAAACCGGCTTTGATTCTGACAGTAAGTATAATTGCCGGGGAACTTGCCGGAACCGGTATTATTTTCATCATCCCGGAACGGGCAATTGAGGTTTTGCTGTCGGTAATGCTTCCGGCAGTGGCTCTGTTTATACTGCTTTCAAAAAAACATTCAATTACAAATTAAAGAAGATTGATTCCGGGACAGGTAAGGCAAGAAAACTTCTTCTGGGTCTTGGACTCGCAATAGGTCTTTATGCGGGCACAATTGGAGCGGCGGGTGCCACAATAGGTATGATGCTGCTGTGCGGATTTATTCATTATGACGTAAGAACAGCAAACGGAACTCTGAAATTCGCCATGGCAGCGGGCTGCGTTTCAGGACTTATATTTTACATAATAAGCGGCAATGTGAACTGGAGTCTGGCCGTTCCGTCAGTAATCTGCAATATGGCGGGAAATTACCTGGGTTCCGGACTGGCTGCAGAAAAAGGCGCGAAAATAGTGCGCCCGGCAGCACTTGCTGTTGTATGCATCTATGCTGTAAAAACTTTATTATCATTCATTTAGCGGAGAATATATTATATGAAGAAATCGGGAATAAAACTCATAGCTCTTGATCTTGACGATACAACTCTGACTTCTGCGGGGACTCTTGCCGCGGAAACAAGAGCTGCCATAGAAAGAGCAATAAAAGAGGGAATAGAAATTGTAGTTGCCAGCGGCAGAGCTTTTAAGGCATTGCCGGAAGAAGTGATAAACATACCGGGAATTAATTACGCAGTGACATCAAACGGGGCAGCTGTCAACAGACTGCCGTCGGGGGAAAGGATAAAATCTTATGCGCTTCCTGAAAAGGCGGTTGAAGAAATAATGAGCATAGTGGAACCGTATTATGAATATGTGGCGGTAGAGGCATTCATTGACGGGGTACCTTATTCCGGAAGAATACATGTTGAGTATCCGGAACGCTTCGGATGCAGTAAAGCGTATATTGGATATATTCAGTCCACAAGAAAACCGGTAGAAGATATCAGAGGATTTATCCGGGAGAATAAAGGAAACATAGACAGTCTGGATGTGGCATGCCCTGATGAGGAAATCAGAAAGAAAATCCGCCAGAATATCATCAGCAGTGTGGAAGGCATTCACATTACAAGTTCTGTTAAGCATCTTACGGAAATAATAAACAGCAGTGCCGGAAAGGATTCGGGACTGAAATATATCTGCGAAATCAAGGGGATTTCCCGTGATAACACTGCGGCTGCAGGAAATGCGGATAATGACATAGCTATGATAAAATTTGCGGGAATAGGAGCTGCTGTAAGCAACTCATCTCCTGCCTGCCTGGAAGCAGCGGATATGGTCATAGGATGCAGCAATGATCACAGTGTAGCGGGATTTATTAACGATATTTGCGACGGAAAAATTAAATAGTTTGAGAAAAAAGGTTATAAAGACGTGTCAGATATTAACTTCTGATACGTTTTTATTTATGGTTGACAAATAAAAATACATTGCTATAATAGACATATGAACAAATGTAAATATGAACAAACAAATACGGAAAGGGGGCGCCGCATGGAGAAAAATGAATTTCTTGCAGTGAGGGAAGACATTGTTCAGAAGGTTCTGGAACAGCAGCCCGATGATGAAGTGCTGTATGATCTGGCGGAACTGTTTAAAGTGTTTGGCGATTCAACCAGAATAAGAATACTGTATGCACTTTTTGAAACAGAGCTTTGCGTAGGGGATATTGCCCAGATTCTTAATCTTAGCCAGTCTTCAGTCAGCCATCAGCTGAGAATACTGAAATCATCAAAGCTGGTGAAATTCAGGAGGGAAGGAAAGATAATGTTCTATTCCCTTGATGACGACCATGTAAGAACAATGATCAGCATGGGAATGGAACATATTGAAGAATAGAAAAGGAGATATATTATCATGAAAAAAACATATAAAATTGAAGTGGACTGTCCTGTTTGCGCAGGAAAAATGGAAGAGCAGGCAAAGAAGCATGAAGGAGTAAAGGACGCTGCGGTCAGCTTTCTTACCCAAAAGATGAAGGTGGAGTTCGAGGAAAATGCAGATGCGGCCAAGATAATGAACGAGCTTAAAGCAGCCTGCAAAAAAATAGAGCCGGACTGCGAGATTTATACAGAATAAGAGATGATAAACATAGTTTACAACTATCATACGAAAAGGTGACTTAGATGAACAGTAAGCAGAAAAAGACCTTATACAGGATAATTGCGGCGGCAGTTCTGACCGTCGCTGCAGCATCAGCCCCGGTTAAGGGGTATTCGGAGCTGTTCCTGTTTTTAGTTCCCTACATTATTATAGGGTATGACATTTTAAGAAAAGCATTTCTGGGAATTGTGAACGGTCAGATATTCGATGAAAATTTCCTGATGGCTGTGGCAACAGTAGGAGCCATGCTGCTTGGAGACTATGCAGAGGGCACTGCGGTTATGCTTTTTTATCAGATTGGAGAACTGTTTGAAAGCTGTGCCGTTGACAGAAGCAGAAAGAATATTTCGGAGCTTATGAATATAGCTCCGGATTATGCAAACCTTGAAATCGGCAAAGGACAGCTTGAAAGAGTTGATCCGGACGATGTGGAGCCCGGAAGCATTATTGTAATAAGACCGGGTGAAAAAATTCCTATTGACGGTGAAATTATTGAGGGCGAATCGGTGATTAATACCAGCGCGCTCACCGGAGAAAGTCTCCCGAGGGAAGTGGGAGCGGGAGATGAAGTCATAAGCGGATGCATTAATATGTCAGGACTTCTGAGAGTCAGAACTACGAAAGAATTCGGAGAATCCACAGTATCAAAGATTCTTGAACTGGTTGAGAACTCAAGCATGAAGAAATCCCGATCTGAGAATTTTATTACAAGATTTGCAAAATACTACACTCCTGCAGTCTGCATAGGTGCGGCTGTACTGGCGGTAATTCCGCCGGTCTTCAGAATTCTGGCGATGTCGTCCCAGCCTATGTGGAGTGAATGGATTGTCAGAGCTCTGACTTTCCTTGTGATAAGCTGTCCGTGCGCTCTGGTTATTTCAATACCTCTCAGCTTTTTTGGAGGAATAGGCGGAGCCTCGGCACGGGGAATTCTTATAAAGGGCTCGAATTATCTTGAAACTCTGTCCAGGGCAAAATATATAGTTTTTGACAAAACCGGAACTCTGACCAAAGGAAAATTCGAGATATCCGAAATATGCCCTGAAGGAATTTCAAAGGAAAAGCTTCTGGAATACGCCGCATGTGCAGAGATGAATTCAAATCATCCTGTCAGCTGCTGTATTAAGGAAGGCTGCGGACAAAAGCCTGACGGAGGAAAAATTTCCGGACAGAAAGAAATAGGAGGGCTTGGCGTTGAGACCGTGTATGACGGAAGAATAATAGCGGCAGGAAACCGTAAGCTGATGAAAAAATGGGGTATAGATGTTCCGGAAAGCGATAAACCGGGAACCTTTGTTCATGTGGCGATTGACGGAAAATATGCCGGTTTCATATTGGTTGCGGACACTGTAAAGCCGGGAGCAAAAGCGGCAGTAGAAAAGCTTAAATCAAAAGGAATCAAGGAAATTATTATGCTTACCGGGGACGTCAGAAATGCAGCAGAGGCGGCTGCCGCAGAACTCGGAATGGATAAAGTTAAATTTGAACTTCTTCCGGAGGATAAGGTAAATGAAGTGGAACGTCTTATGGAATTAAGACGGGAAAATGAGAAGCTTGTTTTCGTCGGAGACGGAATAAACGATGCTCCGGTTCTTATGAGAGCAGACATTGGAATTGCAATGGGTGCTTTGGGATCGGATGCCGCAATTGAGGCTGCGGATATTGTACTCATGGATGACGATCCGGGTAAAATTCCGGAAGCTATGGATATTTCAAGAAAAACCGTTAGAATAGTATATCAAAACATAGTGTTTGCTCTGTCGGTAAAAGGTATATGCCTGATTCTGGGAGCTTTAGGAATTGCAGGAATGTGGGCGGCGATATTCGCTGACGTGGGCGTGATGGTGATAGCTGTTCTGAATGCAATGAGAACTCTGTATACAAGACGCGATAAAAATGTCGGAAAATAGCGTATTTGTGAGGAAAAAATGTTGAGTTAAATCAGAAGTGATAGTATACTGTTTTTACAAAAAAGTCGGCAAAATACCCGAAAGAGTATGACGCAAAACTATAGGGTCTGAACCAAAGTATGGCAGCCAGTTGCTCACAGATGATAAAGGCACTTTAATATGTTTATTAAAGTGCCTGTTTTGATTTTTTGCGGGTTTTTACGCGAATTCAGTTACATTTGTTTCCTATTAACGGAATACAGGGAATGCTGTCGCTGCTGGATATGTATTCCGGTGACGCGGAAAAGCAGCAGGAATGCATGAATAATATCAGACAGTCTTCAGAATATCTGTTTGAACTGGTAAATAACGTTCTGGACATGAGTATGCTGGAATCCGGAGAGATTGAGCTGGAGCATAAGCCTTTTAATCTTCAGCAATTGTCAGAAAAGGTTATTGCTCTGTTTGAAGCCCAGACAAAGAAAAAAGGAGTAATTATTTCTGCGGATTGCTTGGAGGCAGAGCATCAGGATTTGATTGGAAGTTTTGTTCATCTGGGGCAAATCGGGAATAATATTCTGGACAATGCTGTTAAATTTACAAACCGAGGAGGAACGGTAAGTATCGGTTATAGGGAAATCAGCTGTGACGGGAATACTGCTGTAATAGAATTTAGATGCAGAGACACCGGCATCGGAATGAGTAAAGAATTCCTGGAAAAAGCTTTTGACGCTTTCGCCCAGGAGGATGAAAAAAGTGCGCGCACCTCATATCAGGGAACAGGACTGGGGCTGACGCTGGCAAAGGAACTTATTGAAAAAATGAACGGCACGATTCGTATAGAGAGTGAAAAGGCAGCGGAACCAGTGTTTACTTTACACTTAGCTTTGAAGTGAATCGTGAAAAAGAGACTGAGGCTGCTCCTGAATCCGTAGAAGAACTGGCCGGTATACGGGTTCTGCTGGCAGAAGACAATGAAATTAATATGGAGATTGTTAAATATATTCTGGAGGAAAAGGGCTGCATAATCACAGAGGACTGGAATGGTGAAGAGGCAGTAAGAATAAAGAGGGGGAGAAGATCCCTATTATTGCTGTGTCGGCCAATGCGTTTGCGGAGGATAAAAGGAAATCAAAAGAATCCGGAATGAATGACCATCTGCCTAAACCGCTGGATATAAATACCCTTTTCAAGACTATAGTAAAATACTGCAGATCTGAATAGAACGTTATTTTGCTTTGATATGAATTATTGTTTCGTAAAAAAACCCCGCAAGCGGGGTTTTTTTAATGAGTTAAGCAGTGTGAGAATCAGAATGCCTCTGTCATTCTTACTGCTATGAGTATAGACTGCTGCCTTGTTGCGTTGGCATAGCCTTTTTTCTTTTCAGTCTGTGTTGTATTCTTCGGCGCAAACAGATTATTTCCGATTCCGTTGATTACTCCGTTGGATGCCATGAAATAGACGCTGTCTTTGGCATATGCCGAGATTAACGGATCGTCCATAAATTTTTCCGGTGCGGTATATTCGAGGCTGAAATCTCCGTCGGTTTCCAGACTCCAGTCTTTAATATTAATAATCTTATAGACTCTGGTCATCATAACCGCAGCCTGTTCTCTGTTAAGATATTCATTTGGAGCAAATGAATCCGCGGATATTCCGTTTACTATTCCTAAAGCATATGCTTTAAGAACATCCTCGTCGCTGCAGTCTGTGAACGGAGATTCTGATACGGGAACAGCGGTTTTACCTGAAAGTTTTTCGTATGTTTTCACCGCTGTGGCAGCGAATTCTGCTCTGGTAATACTTTTAGTCAAATCATTGCCCATTAAAGTAACAGGAATAAGTCCGGAGACCTCAGCTTTTTTGAGTTCCCCTTCTGCCCAGCCGGAGGCTTTAGACCAAAGTTCAACATTTTCAGTTTTTTCAACCGACCATGGCGATACCACATCGGGGGTTTTCGTTCCGTAGTATGTCGTGCCCCCTGTATACCACTCGAATCGGGCCTTCATTGTAACGGTGCCTGATTCATAGCCCTTCTCAGGATCGAGAATTGAGCACTGAAGAACCTGTCCGGATTTTATGTTTGAAACCTGCTGGAATCTGATATTTCTGAATTCTTTCCCGTTTTCGGAAATCATAACATTGAGCATTAAAGTGCCTTTAGGATTTGTCATATTGGACACTGCGTCTTCAGGAAGGGCATCGAAGGTGATGTTGAACTGAGGATATTCATCTTCGCTGAAGTCTAAACTTACATCTGTGAACGAAGGCGCATAAGAAAGCTTTTCGGGAACAACTGCCGCCGAAGCATTTTTTCCCGCCGCAGCTGCTTCAGACCAGGTTCCGTAGTAAGCACCGCCTTCATATGTCCACGCATAACGTATCTTAGCGTATACTGTATGCTCTGATAGATTTGTTCCGCTCATGTCGCTGATTATGATGTCTGATACCGTGTCGTCGGCCTCTATGCTTCCAAAGTAACCTGTTTTGTAGGTTTTCCAGGATTCGTCATCGGTTTTCAGCTGTACCTGAAGGGAAAGACCGGTATACGTATATCCTTTTTCCTCGAGCTCTTTGATTATGCCTGCAGTTTTCCTGAAAAGTGCAGTATCATTTGAAAAGCTGAGATGAAGTCCCGGTATAGAATCTGCGTTTTCTGTATCACTTACTGTATAGAGATTTAGCGCTTTAGGCGATAAGTTTTCATACGCCTGTGCTGACGGACTTGTAAAGATTATTACTGCGAGAAAAACTAAAGCTGCTGTAAGAAGGGCAGAAACCCGTTTTCTGTTCATTATTGAAATATTCATAATAAACCTCCTGAATGAAATATTTTATTATTGTATAGTTTTTTTGCAATTATGTAAATAGAAAACGGGTAAAAAATGAAAATAGTAAATGTAAAACTAGAAATTTTTGGCATAAATAGTCGAAAAACAGAGATAATTGACATAGCTCATTTTCCTTGACACGTGCAAAAGTAAAGTGGTAAAATCAATGATAGTTTTTATATATGCTACTGTGGCTCAGTCGGTAGAGCAGCTGATTCGTAATCAGCAGGTCACCGGTTCGAATCCGGTCAGTAGCTCCATAGAGCGTCCGTGAGGACGCTTTTAAATTAAAGACCGGATGAGAAGCCTGTGCCCTTCAGGGTATTTATCCCCGCAGGGGAAATCCGGTCAGTAGCTCCATAGAGCGTCCGTGAGGACGCTTTTAAATTAAAGACCGGATGAGAAGCCTGTGCCCTTCAGGGTA
>JAUNCY010000033.1:0-12795 GCA_030526325.1 Bacillota bacterium | reverse complement strand
CGTGAGGACGCTTTTAAATTAAAGACCGGATGAGAAGCCTGTGCCCTTCAGGGTACTTGTCTTCGAAAGGGGATTTATCACATTTAACTAACAGACCGAGTCTGCCATTGTTATTCATATTTGTAAAGATATGGGCTGTACTGCACCCGTCTCTTTGACATATAATCAGAAAGAAAAAGGCGTGGAAGTATATTATGTATGTACATTAAATGTTGATCGTTTAAAATTCGGCGACCCGATAGTAATAGACGAACCCTATGCTGTCATTACTGAACCCGGTACATATTTTGCCGCTATTGAGATGTGGAGTTATCCTGTGAAACTTCCTATTATTATTAACGTGAAAAAGGGAACAAATCAGACCACAGTTCCTTCTGAGTTGAGAGCTTTCTCCGATGTTTCCTCTTCACGATGGTCCCACGATGCTATCATGGATATGGTTAAGATCGGAATGTTTAACGGAACAACCGCCCTGTTAACGGCATAGGCACATTTAATCCTACGGGAACTATGACGCGCGCACAGTTTCTTGCAGTAGTAACCCGTTATCTGTATCATGATGAGCTTAAATCTTTGGCTGATGTAAACCCCTGGTATGCTAATAACTACAATATGGCCCTGAATAAAGGCTTGATAAGCGAAAATGAGTTTATATTTGAAGAACTGAATAAAGAAATTACCTGACAGGAAATGGCCCTTATTGCAGTCAGAGCAGCTAAAAAAATGGGTAAGAAAGCGCCTGAAACAGTAAGCACAGACAAAATAGCAGATTATGATACGGTTGATTCGTATTATAAAAACTATGTTCTTGAAGCTTTCTCAATGGGGTTAATCACCGGTTATGATGAAATCGGCACCTTCGGACCGAAAGATACATTGACTCGTGAACAGGGAGCAATGATTGCTTATCGCCTTATATATTATTACCTCTATGACCAGACCGGGTTTAAAAAAATCTGTTTTTGATTATGACGACTGCGGGGTGATATTTTCAATACTGATATTTCGAAATAATATTGACAGATGAAAAAAATAGAGGTAAACTGGTTAGCACAAGCTAACCATAAAACATTAAGGAAATACATAAACGTAATGGAGCGCTGATAAAGCGTATTTTTTCATAAAGCGGGTTAGCTAAGGCTAACCAAAAGACCGGGTAAGGAGGTATATTATGAGCGTTGTAATAGTGGGTGGAAATGAATGCATGATCAGAGAATATAAAGAACTGTGTAAATCTTATCGATGTAATGCCAAGGTATACACCAATATGAATGCAGGGCTGAAAAATCTGGGGTGCCCTGATTTGATTGTTCTGTTTACAAGTACAGTTTCACATAAAATGGTCCGCTGTGCATTGAGGGAGGCAAAAGGGGATAATATAAAGATTGCAAGAAGTCATACAAGTTCAATATCGGCATTGAAAAGTATTCTTGAAGAGCATATTAACAAGGAGGTGAATTCATGCGGGACGAGCTGATTGTACAGAACTGTTCTCCGACTCTGGCAGGACTGAAAACGGGAAGTATGTTCCCTTTTTATTGCAGCTCCGGAGAAAAGCTGCTTGAGGATATCAGGGGACTAAATAAAAGACTGGTTCCTAAAGGATTAAGAGTTCTGCCTTTGAGCTATCGTGATGAGAGAGCGCTTATATATGTTTTCCGCCCGAAAAATCTTGAAAGAGATCTTTCTGACAGTGCAGCCGCAGACCTTCTTAAAAAATGCGGCTACAGCAATATCAGTACGGGCTCATGTGTGTGTGAACTGATAGAACGTTTCAGAGAATACGGAGAATTCCCCCACGAAGTCGGTCTGTTTCTCGGATATCCGCCCGAAGATGTTTCCGGTTTTATATACAACAGGGCCTGCGGGCATAAATGCGTTGGATGCTGGAAGGTGTACGGAGACGAGGATGCAGCTGTGAAAACATTTGAAAAATTTAAAAAATGCACCAGAGTGTACTGTGACCAGTGGAGACGGGGAAAATCCATCGAAAGGCTTATCGTGGCAGGCTGATAAATACCCGGGATTAAGCCGCATGCACCACAGGTGCGCACATGAAATACGGGAGGCAGTTATAATGGTAAAAATAACTATGGAAATAGAAGGAATGGCGTGTGCTATGTGTGAAGCCCATATTAATGATGCTGTACGAAAGGCATTTCCGGTAAAAAAATCAAATCATCACACAGAAAAGGAAAAACTGAGATAATGATGGAAGAAAAACCTGATGAGAAAGCACTGACAGAAGCTGTATCAGTCACAGGATATACGGTCCGTTCTGTGAAAACGGAGCCCTTTGAAAAAAAGAAATTCTCTGTTTTCCGTAAATAAATAAAGAATCTGTTTCGGGGATTGTTGTAAAGCACCCCTGAAACCTAAAGTGAAATACTCCTTTAGAATGCGCACTTGAAAGTATACATTAAAACAGTTTTATGGTATAAACTTTTTAAGTGCGTATTTCATTTTATGCAGTTTTGTCGAAACTGTTTTTTAAAATATTTGGCTAAGGATTAGGCGGTTCAGTTGTCTGTTCCGGAACGGGCGGGAAAAAACGGGGAAAATTCACTGCCGCAAAGTTCCCGCAGCCCGAAAATCAGGGAAACCTGAGGGAATAACGTAATATTATTAAATAATTTTTAAACACGCGCCATGTATGTTGACTTGTACTCTTTTTTTTATTAGTATGTGATATATCTGAATGGATAATATGTAAAAAAATCACATTAATATTCAAGGAGAATGGAACTGAATGTTTAAAAAGAAATTTTTGAAAGCAGTATCGGCTTTTACCTGCGCTGCAATGGTTTTCAGCGGATCGGTTCTGTCATTCGCGGTGGCAGATCAGACGGATTCCGCACCGGACAATCCGGATACAGACAGAATTTTAATGGATATAACGACTGACTCCGAAACCGATGTGCCACAGGATGCTGAAACAGCGGTTTCGGACAATTTGCCTGAAACGGATACAGCAAACCCGGAAAACACAGAGACCGATGAAGAGACAGATTCCGGACAGGAAGAAATTCCGACACAGGAAACGGGATTTGAAAAGTATTCAGACGTTGGCTCGCACTGGGCAAAGGAAGCACTTAACAAAGCTTACAATGACGGAATTATCAAAGGATTTGAAGACAATACTATGAGACCCGATGATAAAATTACCGGAGCTCAGATGATTACTATTATAACAAGAGTGCTGAATACAAGCGCAAAAGCTGACACTTCAGACATATCCTTCCCTCAGGACTGCTGGTACACGGAAGAGGCTGCCGAAGCTCTCGCCCTCGGGATAATCGAAAAATCAGATATCGCAGCTCTCAACGGAAAAATGGTCAGAAAAGAAGCCTGCACGATGATGTCAGATGCTTTTCAGCTGGAAAATGCAGATCCTGATATGAGCAAAGCATCACAGTACAAAGATTTTAACAGTCTTACTCTGAGTGAAAAAATTATCTTTGCATCACTGGTTAATAACGGATACCTTCAGGGATGGGACGGAAGCCTTCATCTTTCAAACGATATTACAAGAGCAGAGTTTATTACACTCCTTTACCGTGCGGCAGGAGAATACACAGAAGCTGATCAGATTAAAGACTATTCAGCTCTATCTGCTCCTACTGTTTTATCTGCTGAAGACTTTTCTTTAAGAGGAGAAACAATCTCAGAAAATATATGGCTTGATGCGGGTGTTAAAACTGTTGCATTAAATAGCGTAAAAGCTAAGAGTATTACAGTAAGAAGCGAAATCCTGAATTCAATTAAAGTAAAAAGCTCTGAGATTGAAAGGCTTGTTCTTGCATCAAGAGCGGGAAACGTGAACTTTGACTGTATCGGAATCGGTACAACTGTAGTAGGAGATGGAGAGGGCAGTGCATATTTGAGCCCGGCAGGCAATGATATTGAAATAACGGGAGACGGAAGAAATGTAACTCTTGATCAGAGAGCCGGAAGCGTATCTGTTTCGGGAAACAACAACACCGTTACTCTGAATTCTGCAGCGGACGCGGAAAAAGTTAATGTGTACGGAATAAATAACATAATAAAAATTGATTCTGACGTTGCAAAACTGAATGTGGACGGAAGAAACAATAAGATTTCCGGACGAGGAAGAGCAGAAACCGCAGTTATTGGAACAGCTACATCATCCATAGAAATTAATGTAGGTGAACTTGTGGATAATGTGGATTACGGCATTAAGGATATGATTGCGGCAGTTAATGTGCCTGCTAAGGCAGAGGTCGGGAGAGAGTTTCAGGCGACTGCGGATCTGGGTAAAACAGCAGTAGGTAAAACTGTCACTGCGGAATGGACAGTGGACGGTAAGACTGTTAAGACAGAACAGATTACATTGACTGAAAATACTAAGCCTGTGCTGAATTACAGCTTCGCATATTCGCAGAATATGCCTGAGAAATCAAATATAGGATTTGTAATAAAATATACAACAAAAGACGGAGAATACCAGACTGTTTCTGCACCGGCAGTATCCATGTCTATTGACAAGGCAAGCGCAGCATATTTTGAAGCAGTGGTGGCAAAGGTTCAGACAAAGTACAAAGGAAACTTTACTACACAGTGGGCTATAGACCATGATTTGACTAATGCGGAAAAAGAGATATTTGTCAACTATAAAGGATATGCAAGCTCCAGCCAGTATCTGATATGGGTAAACATAGGAACACAGCATACTTCTGTATTCCAGGGAAGCAAAGGCAGCTGGAAGCTCATAAGATCAGGGCTTGTAAGTACAGGAGCGGGAGACTGCACGCCGAGAGGTGTTTTCAAGACAACATACAAGCAGACTGACTGGACGACCGGCTCATACACGGTTAAGCCGATTGTAAGATTCTACGGCGGCGGATACGCAATGCATTCAAGGCTTTACTACCCGAATACAACCACTCTTAAAGGCGGAAATAACGGAGTAGGCTACCCTCTGAGTCACGGATGCGTAAGAATGCAGGCAGATGATATTCAGTGGATTTATAACAACGTTCCAAACGGAACAACGGTTGTCGTATATTAGTATACAGGATGCTGTCATTTGAGGGTGGCAGCATCTTTTTATGTGGAGGACTTAAAGTATATAATATGGAGGGAAAAAGCGGATTATTAAAACTTCATGCAGCTGTGGCGCTTTTCGGTCTGGCCGGCGTAATAGGAAAGTATGTGAGCTGGCCGGCTCCCGCAGTTACATTCGGCAGGGTAATTTTTTCATCAATATTTCTGCTGATATTCATGCTGATAAAAAAAGAAAAACTCAGACTGGAATGCCGGAAGGACTACGTGATAATCATCATGGCAGGGGCAGTGATGGCGGTGCACTGGACAAGCTTTATCCACTCGATTCAGATATCGTCGGTGGCAATAGGGACAATCACCTTTGCGTCTTTTCCGCTGTTCGTCACATTTCTGGAACCTGTAATATTCAGAGAGAAACTTAAAGTTTCAGACCTGGCCGCAGCATTGGTAATGATTGCAGGCGTTGCCGTTACTGTGCCTGAATTCAGCCTGGAAAACACAGTTACCGAGGGCGTGATATGGGGCATGATAAGCAGCTTTACATATGCGGTGTTGTCTCTGATGAACAGGCATTTTGCTGGCAAATATTCCGGAAGGAAGGTTTGTCTGTACGAACAGGGAACAGCAGCAGCGGTGCTTCTTCCGTTTCTGTTTATGTTCCGTCCTGTCAGCTGCAATCTGTCAGAAACGGCTGCTGTAATTTTTATGGGAATTTTCTGCACTGCAATCGCCCATTCGATGTTTATCTCATCCCTGAACAAGGTGAAGGTTCAGACTGCCGGTATAATATCCGGAATGGAAACGGTATACAGCATTGTATTTGCAGTGATACTTCTGGGCGATATGATTACTTTAAGGGAGCTGGCAGGAGGAGCCGTTATACTGGCTGCGGCAGCTTACAAGACAATAAAGAATTAAACGTAATTGAAAATGCAGGGAAGAAATCCCTGCATTTTGTCCTATATCTGATTTTCAGCCGTGAAACCCTATCTGTTCTGCGGAATATCAGGAATTCCTGCAAATCCTTTTTCCAGTTCCTCGTCTGAAGGAATATAATCTTTCATAGTGCCGTCATAGTATGATGAATATGCTGTCATATCAAAATATCCTGTACCTGTGAGTCCGAAGAGTATTGTTTTTTCCTCGCCAGACTCTTTGCATTTTAATGCCTCATCTATTGCAGCTCTTATTGCGTGAGAGGATTCCGGCGCAGGAAGAATGTTTTCCACCTTAGCAAAATATGTTGCCGCATCGAATACAGCTGTCTGCTTATATGAAACGGCTTCCATGTAACCGTCGTGGTAAAGCTTGGAAATTACCGGTGACATGCCGTGGTATCTTAAGCCGCCGGCGTGATCGGCAGACGGAATGAATCCGCAGCCAAGAGTATACATTCTTGCCATAGGTGTGATTTTGCCTGTATCGCAGAAGTCATATAAGTATCTTCCTCTTGTGAGAGAAGGGCATGATGCAGGTTCAACGGCAATAAATCTTGTATTCTTGTTTTCTTTGATTTTATCTCTCATGAATGGTGCAATAAGTCCGCCGAGATTAGAACCGCCGCCGGCACAGCCGATTACGATATCAGGATATTCTCCCAGAAGCTCCATAGCGGTATAGCTTTCGAGACCGATTATTGACTGGTGAAGAAGAACCTGATTCATTACCGAGCCCAGAGCATATCTGCATCCTTCAGAGGTTACAGCCTTTTCAACAGCTTCGGAAATAGCGCATCCGAGGCTTCCGGAAGTTTCCGGAATTTCCGTAAGAATTCTTCTGCCAGCTTCCGTGGTATCACTCGGACTCGGAATAACCTCAGCTCCGTAGGTATGCATAACGTCTTTTCTGTAAGGCTTCTGATAATATGAGCCTTTTACCATATAAACAGTAAGCGGCAGATTGAACATTGCGCATGCTCCGCTGAGGGCAGTTCCCCATTGACCTGCACCGGTTTCGGTTGTCAGCCCTTTGAGACCCTGCTGCTTTGCATAATATGCCTGAGGAACAGCGGAGTTAAGCTTATGGCTGCCGGAGGTGTTATTTCCTTCAAATTTGAAATAGATTTTAGCCGGAGTGTCCAGAGCCTTTTCCAGATTGTATGCTCTGCATAAAGGTGACGGTCTGTATATCTTATAAACGTTTCTTACTTCTTCAGGAATTTCAAAATATGCTGTCTTATCATCCATTTCCTGTTTTGCCAGCTCTTCGCTGAATACCGGAGAAATATCCGCAACTGTTGCAGGCTGAAGAGTAGCCGGATTGAGAAGAGGTTCAGGAGCTTCTTTCATGTCTGCTCTGAGGTTGTACCATGCTTTAGGAAGCTGTTCTTCGGTTAAATAAAATCTGTAAGGGATATTGTTTGTTTTTTTACTCATTTTTCTTTCCTCCTGATTACACTCAATTTAGTTTTTTTATGCAGAACAGCGTCTGCAGAAAATAAAAAAACCTGTCCCAGAAGTTTGGGACAGGTAAACCTGCGGTGCCACCCAAGTTGATGCTATGCATCCTCTCGTGCTCATGTACCATCATACATGCTTCATTTGTAACAGGTGAAGATCCCGTCGGTTACTACAACTCTAATCAGTTTTCGCTCCGCCCTCAACAGTCCATTCAGCATTGTTCTTCATGCCGCAATCCCACCGCCTGCAGCTCTCTGGATTTCCGAATCAGTGCGTACTACTCTGTATCACAGGTTTGATTTATTTTGTTGTTCGAATTGTACAGCGAAATTTTTTCGTTGTCAATAGTTAATTTTAATTTTGCGGAATATTTTTTTCGCCGCAATCCTTCGGATCTGCCATCAGAGGCTTAATCTTCGTTCTGATTATCTTTCTTAAGAATATAAGGCTCAGAGTCAGTGAAGCTATTTCCGCAATAGGGAATGACCACCATACAAGGTCAACGTTTCCAAACTGCGCGAGAATATATGCGGCAGGAAGGAGTACCACCAGCTGTCTTCCTATGGATACCCACAGGCTTAGGAAACCGTTGCCGACCGCCTGAAAAACAGAGCCTGATACAATACAGAATCCCGCAAAGATAAAGCTGATGCTTATGGTTCTGAAACAGGGGATACCTATAGACAGCATATTTGGGGAGGCTTTGAACATAAGGAAAAGCACATCCGGGAAAAGCTGGAAAACAGTCAGCCCTATAATCATAAGGCTTGTTGCGTATATGATTCCGAGCTTTACGGTTTTCATCATTCGGTCGCCTTTTTTTGCTCCGTAGTTATACGCGATTATCGGAACAATTCCGTTGTTGAGTCCGAACACCGGCATGAAGAAGAAGCTCTGAACCTTGAAGTAAACACCAAAGACTGCCGTTGCTGTTGTTGAAAAGGCTATCAGTATCTTGTTCATTCCGAAGGTCATGACAGAGCCGACGGAACTCATTATTATCGAAGGTACGCCCACCGAATAAATTCTCTTTATTGCAGGAAAATACGGTCTTATTTCTCTTACCTTAAGCACTATTTCCTTATTGAATTTTATGTTCAGGAATATACCCAGGAACATTGACAGAATCTGCCCCGAAACCGTTGCTATGGCCGCTCCGGCAACTTCAAGACGCGGAAAGCCGAACAGACCGAAGATGAGTATCGGATCCAGTATGATGTTGATAACAGCTCCGAAGGTCTGTATTATCATGGAATAGAAAGTTTTTCCCGTTGACTGAAGAAGCCTTTCGCTTGCGACCTGAACGAATACTCCCAGTGAAAAAATACAGCAGATTTCAAGATACTGGATTCCGAATTCTACGATTTCGCTGTCGGTGGTCTGAAAAACATAGAAAGGCTTTATAAGGGAAATTCCTATAACTATAAAAACGAGCCAGCTTATTATGGCGAGAAACAGCGCATTGTTTGCTGCTTTGTTAGCCATGAAAAAATTCTTCTCTCCCAGGCTCTTTGAAAGCAAAGCATTTACACCGACTCCGGTTCCTACGGCTACAGAAATCAGCAGATTCTGCATAGGGAAGGCGAGGGAAACTGCGGTAAGTGCATTTTCGCTTACCTGAGCAACGAATATACTGTCAACAACATTATACATAGCCTGCACCAGCATGGAAATCATCATGGGTATTGACATGGTCAATAGGAGTTTGTTGACGGGCATGATTCCCATTTTATTCTCACGCGGCGCAGGGGAATTATTTTTCTCTGTTAAATCCATTTGATTGCACCTCTTTTGTGTATTATTTGTTTTTTCTGAATTCTTCAACTGCAGCTTTTATCATTTTGACGGTAAGGTCTATTCCGAGACTGCTGTTTATTGAAAGATGGTAGTTTTCCGCCTGTCCCCATTTATTCTGGGTCATATAGTTGTAATAGGAGGATCTTTTTTTATCCATTTTCTGAATGTATCCTTTGATGTTGGGAACATCTTCGTCATACTCTTCAAAAACTCTCCTTGCCCTGTCTTCGATAGGGGCATGAATAAATATGTTCAGGCAGCAGGGATGATCCGAAAGAACATAGTCTGCGCATCGACCGACGATTACACAGTTTTCTTTTTCGGCAATCTCCTTTATAACACCTGACTGAGCTATGAATATTCTGTCGGATGCGGGAAGTTCTCCCGATACTCCGTAGAAATTTGAAATAAAGGAGAATGCTTTTTTCTCTTCGTTCTCTCGGACATATTCTGTTGAAAATCCTATTTTTTCGGCAGCCATTTCTATGAGTTCTTTATCATAAAATGCAAATCCGAGAGCTTTTGCCAGCTTTTTTCCTATGATTCTTCCGCCTGAACCATATTCTCTTGCAATAGTGATAATTGTATTCATATACGCTCTCCTTTCTCCGGCAGTTTCCGGAAAATTCAATGAATAATTCGGTTATATATAGAGAGTATTATAGCATAGAAAATCACTATGTATAAATTTTTTATTAGTATATTTCATAGCAACAAATTGCGACAATATAGATATATCACCTATGGTAGTATTTTGGAGATCGCATACTATATATAGCTTGTTTGCAGAAGGGGGAGAAAGAATTAATGGGGAAAAACAAGGATGCTCTGAGAAGGGCGGCCTTCGCTCTGAAGAACGGCACTGTACCTTCGGATGGTGTGGAATATCTGTGTACCGGAAGAAGCCGGCAGATAGAGGAACTTAACAGATGTTTTGAATTTGTTTCAAAAGGAGGGAGTGCAATAAAATTTATCTGCGGGGAATACGGAGCCGGAAAAACTTTTTTATTAAAAAGAGCAAGGATAGAAGCAGAGAAGCAGGGCTTTGCGGTCTCATCCATAAAAATAAATCAGGGCTTCAGGCTGAATCTGCTTAACCATCTGTATTACAACATAATGCACAACCTTTCGTTTAAGGACGGAGAAGAAGAAAAAAACGGATTTGAGGATCTAATGGCAGACTGGATGAACTGCTACAGACGTTACACCGGGTACGAAAGACGGGTTGCGGCGGAGGATGTTGTGATAAAACTGGGAAAATACAACCACTCGATGGCAAGGGCAGTGGGAGAATACATAAAAGCAGCATATAACGGCGACAGAAGCAAGGTTAACGGAATAGTATCCTGGCTGACAGGAGAAGAGAACATAACCTATGAAATTAAAAGCAGCTTCAGGGTTACGGGAACGGTGGACAGGCTGAATGCCATAGATTTTCTTAAAGGTTTTTCGGCGCTGCTTAAACTTCTGGGATATTCCGGGCTTGTGGTGCTGGTTGACGAACTGGAACTGGTAATGGACGAAAGGGTTGATCTGAGAAAGAAAGCCTATGAAAATCTGAGGCTTATTCTGGATGAGTGCGCACTGGGACAGCCGGAAAATACGATTTTTATTTTCGCGGCTACGGATGCAATTATTAATGACAGAATAAAGGGGATACCGTCTTATCAGGCCCTTTCCCAGCGGCTGGGAAATCCTGCAGACAAGGCCAACTCGTCCCTTTCGGACAACAGACAGCCTCTTATGTATCTGCCGCCTTTTCACTATAAAGATTTAAGTGAGCTGAGCATTAAAATTATTAAAATTCATAAGGAACTGTATAACTGCAGTTTCGGGATATCCGAAGAATCTATCATAAACTGGGCTCTGCTTATGTATAAGGAGAAGGAGGGTGATATAGAAAAAGTAAATATCAGAAAATATGTGATGAAGCTGGCGGAGGTTCTGGATATCATGGAACAGCATCCTCAGAACCCCATGTTCAGAACAGAGCTTACTATGATAAAGGTAAACGGAAATATTTCATTCAAGAACATGAGGCAGGGCACTCAGACATAGGATATGTAAGGACAAAAGGCGGGCAATCAGTATGTCTGAGAGGACAGGATATCTTTAACAAGCATGTTGATTTCTCTGCAGCCGGGGGTTCTGTCCGGGAAGCAGGCGTCTGAGAATATTTCAAGGGAGAAAATATCGTTTCTGCTGTCAGCCTTAAGAGTAAATAAATCCTCATACACATCGATATCAATGCTGCAGCCGGGAACGAATCCCGAGACTTTTATACAGGACGCATTTTTCTTTATTGACTGAACAAAGAAAATATGTTTTCCGCTTTTGACGGGAAATCCGGTTTTTCCCATAGCTGAATGTATGTCTATTTTTCCCATCAGCCTGTTGAGGTGAGGGAAACAGGACAAATCCTCGAAATTATGAAGAAGCACTTTTCTGCCGGCTGTACGGTCGTTTTTTCGAACAAAGTCCGAATACAGAGATATGCATTCTTTTCCTGAAGCCCGGTCCTTTCTGTTTACGCCTGCAAGAGGCTCCAGAGTTTTGAGCTTCATGTCAGGAAGCAGCTCCGGAAGATAAGAGGCTTTGAATATTCTGAGATAATCAACGGATCTGCAGATCTCGAGGCGTTTGCTTATTCCAAGCTTCTCACATCGTTTATTGATAAAAGGAATATCAAAGGAGGTGCCGTTATAGTTTAAATATATATCAGTGTCTTTAATAAAATCAAAAAATGAAAGCAGTACAGAGGCTTCGTCTTCGTAGTCCGAGGCCAGAAACTGAGTTACTTTGAGGCCGTCTTCGCTGTCGCTGAGTACGCCTATGAGAAATATCATATCTTTAGAAGATGAGAGCCCGGTGGTTTCAATATCTATTACAGCGGCCTTCATTCCTGAAAAATAAGGGGAATTTTCGGGAGTGATGTACGGGCTGTCGATAATAGGGTTTTCTGTGATAAACATGGCGAATACCTTTCTGTGCCGTAAAAAACAAAACAAGCCGGGGAAGGCTTGCTTTGTCAAAAGGGGTATTGGGATTAGAGATTAATGAGGTTATCAGGGGATAACCACATCAATATAATAAATAAGATAAAGAAAAAAATCAAGTCTTTTAAGAATTTTTTTCAGAAAATGTCGAAAATTTATTATTGAAATACCTATATTTCTACAATCTTTTTGGTGAAAAAGAGGTATTAATATAAGTGTCAGAAAAAATTGGAAATAAATGGAGGTCATTATAATGGAAGTATTAAAAGTATCGGCTAAATCAAACCCAAATTCAGTAGCAGGAGCTCTTGCCGGAGTTCTGAGGGAAAAAGGCGGCGCGGAGATTCAGGCAATAGGCGCGGGAGCTCTGAACCAGGCTGTAAAGGCGGTGGCTATAGCCAGAGGCTTTATTGCCCCCAGCGGAGTGGATCTCATATGTGTTCCCGCGTTTACGGATATTCATATTGAGGATGAGGAGAGAACCGCAATAAAACTTATTATAGAGCCAAGATAGGTTTTTCTAATAAAGTCTTAACATATATTTATCCTCTGACGGGGGCGCTCTGCGCTCCCTTTTT
>JAUNCY010000032.1:21848-23715 GCA_030526325.1 Bacillota bacterium | reverse complement strand
TTTCTTAAGATGATTCTCTCCCAAAATGTAACACACTTCATCTAAATCATCATTTATATTTACTGTAATTACTTTCTTTGTTGCAAATTCTGAAACCGCATTTGTCATCACATCATGCAGCATCTCATTAAATTCAATTTTTTCAAATGAATGTGAATCTATAAAAATTGAATGTTCAGATGACAAACGCCTTATAATATCCCCGTTTGAAATGAATCCTGTTAGATCGTCATGATCATCCACAATTGGACAACCACTTATTCTCTTCTCTTTCATGAGTTGTAAAGCGTCCATTATGCTAGAAGTATTTCTGAGAGTGTAAACGTCTTTCTTCATAATACTTAATAGAGGACTTTCATCAGTTTGAGCTTTCGCTGCTGTTCCAATTCCCAGCAAACGATCTCTGACATCTCCAAAGCACCTGACAAATAGTTTTACTTCATTGCCAACAAGTAATGCCGCAATTACCGTACTAACTCCAACACTTCCTAGTTCTTTGATAACAATAAGGCAGACTATATCTGATATAACTACCATTTTTGCCATTATATTTTCTCCTTTTTATTTCATGTTAGTATCTATTATCTTTAAGATCATTTCTGTGATAAGCTCCACTGGATCCTCACAGTCGTTTATAATCCAGTGATGTTATATTCCCATAATTCCTTTTATATAAAACATCAGAATATATGTTTGTTCATTTTCCGGAACATCAAACTTGCTCATTACGGGATAAAATAGTTTTTCTGAAAGAACTTCAAAGGATTTTGCTGATGCAAATCTTTCCGGATAGTTCATTGCTGCGAAAAACAGTGTTCTGTGCTCCTGAATAAAATTCAGATACGGCACCAAATGCTTTTCTGTGATAAATATCAGTTCTTCCAGTTTGCCTTCTTTTAAGGAGTGCATAGTAGTATTTTCGTCCGTTTCAAAACATCCGGTAAATTTACTGCCCATGTACTTCAATGTTTCTTCCAGCAAGTCTGTCATATTTTCATAATGCAAATAAAAGGTTGAACGGTTCACTCCTGCTTCAGCGCATAATTCTTTTATTGTTATATATTCGAAGTCCTTTTTTTCAAGAAGTTTTATCAGGGCTTCATCCATTTTAGCTGCTGTTTTAAAGTATTTGCTTTCTGATTTGTTCACAGTCTTTTCCTTTTCTTTATCTATCGCTGATCTGCTTTGCCAGTTCAATGATTTCAAATGCATATTTCTGTTTTCCCTTTTCTAAAAGGTTCTTGTAAACAGGATAGTTTACACCTGCACCAACGAATCCCAGCAGCCCGATAATGATACCGATGATCATATACTTACCTTCTCCCAGAACTCCCATAGACAAGCACATACCTGTACCTGCTATTAATGCTGATATTGTACCAAATGTGTATGCGAAAATGTTCGCAGGAAGTTTAGCTTTTCTGTCAAGCTTTCTCAGTGCCACTATTTTGGAAGTGCCTTTCGGTGCGTACTCCTTTGCAATTGATTCTGCATAAATTCTATCAATATTCAAATCTTTCAATCTCCTTTCATAATTCACAAATAGAAGTATAAGTGCTTCGAACGATTAAAAGAACAACACGAATTTTAAAAAGTGTTGATTTATGCAAAATTCTCTTCAAAATATAAAAAAGGGTACATAAATGCTGACCCTATTACTATTACAAATTCCAGTTTCTCTAATTATATACCTTAATGATATTTTACAATTTCTTTTACGCTAAACTTTACTATATTCAGAGACTTTCAAAAAACACATATTAGCCAACCAGAGCTTTGATTTTCTATTTATCCTCCTCATAAACGGGTAAATCTGACTCCAAGAGTTCCCAAGCCTCTCTGTATTCCTTAAAAAATTGCTCTTTTC
>JAUNCY010000032.1:0-21777 GCA_030526325.1 Bacillota bacterium | reverse complement strand
GCCATTTTTATTTACAAATTTCTCTTCTTCTCCATGGTGATTAAACATTACTTCCGGAGAAGGCACTGTGAATACCAGGCTCCTGTTAATGGAACGTGATTTGTATACTTCACTAAAAATGGTTATAGAAGCATTGTACAGAACATATATTCTTTTTGCAAGATTTACGTGCATGATATACATTAATAACGCGTGGGTGATATAACTAATATTTAATAAGTATTTGTGTAATAAAAAAGATATCTTTCTAATGATGAAAAACCCTTGGATGATTCCAAGGGTTTCGTTTATAGCACTTCAAAAAGTGTTTTTATAAAAAATATCGCAATAACAAATATAATCATCGGTTTTACGATTTTTGCTCCGCCTCGCTGGAAGCAGCGTGTTCCGATGTAGTTGCCGAGTATGCTAAAGATACCGGCAATAAAACCAAGCAAAATCATTACTTTTCCGTTGATAAGCAATACGGCTAATCCGGCAAGATTCGTACATAGGTTTATTGATTTTGCAATTCCATTGGCAGTATCTAATCTCATATGTGCAAGACCAGTAAGGAGAAGGATCAGAAATGTTCCGGTCCCCGGTCCATAAAAGCCATCATAAACACCAACAATAAAAGCTGTTAAAATGCTGAAAAATACAGCTTTAGTTTTAGGATAATCATCATTTTCTGAACTAAAGGATTTATGAAACAGTATGTACACAGCTGTTGCCGGAAGGATAAAAAGCAGAAGGATCCTGAAAATGCTTTCGTCTAATAACAATCCGAGATTGGCACCAAGCCCTGATGCAAACAAAGCAACGATACAACATAGGGCTGCTTGCTTCCACGGGATACAGCCATTTTTCCAGAACTGCCATGCTGCGATAGCGGTTCCCATACCAGAACTCAATTTATTGGTGCCTATCGCAGTGTGGACAGGAAGTCCGGCAATCAGATAAGCAGGTAGCGAAATCAAACCTCCGCCACCTGCTACTGCATCAACGAACCCTGCAATGAAAGCAAGAGGACAGACTGTTAAATACTCCATCCCAGATCATATGCCTCTTTAAGCTTAGGATTTCCTTCAATATCACCTATATCCATTACACCGCCGCATAGAACTTTGCCGATACTTTTCCAGCCAATATGTTTTTCAAGACGGTCATACCAGTACAGGGTTTCTTCAAATCCATTGCCTTCTGCTGCCATCAGCAGGGCACAGTCTTTTACTGGATTTCTGTAATTTGCATCGCACTCTGCAACAGCAAAGAGACGGTCGAAAGCACATTTCAGTTGTCCACTGATGGACCAGTAGTATAGAGGTGTTGCAAGAACAACTATATCAGCTCCCTTATATACAGGGTATATTTTATCCATGTCATCTTTCTGTGCACACGGGCTTTCAGGATTTTTTCCGCCGCCAAAACATCCTTTGCAGCCATGTATATTCATTGCGTCAAGAAAGAATTCGTTAACGATATGACCTTTCTTTTCTGCACCTTCGATAAATGCGTTTACTAAGGCAGAAGTGTTTCCGGCTTTTCTTGGGCTCCCATTTAGAATAATGATTTTTTTACTCACGTTATTATCTCCTTCATATCAGTCATACTTGAATAATTAATTTGTTTTGGTATAATTTTAGCATAGTGGAAAAATTATTAAAGTACTGAAAATAATGTTAGGTACTTACTTTTATGAAAGTGAGAAGGACATGATTAGTGACTATATCGAAAAGGCAAATTTTGAAGACACCGGTTTCAGCTATACATTATCTTTAATTAATGGTAAATACAAAATGATAATTCTCTATTGTCTGATGGAATATGAACCTGTACGCTTTAATGAAATGCGCAGATATATAAAAACAATATCCGATAAAACCTTGAGCAACTCACTGAAAGAACTGGAAGCGGATGACCTGGTACATCGGAAAGAGTATCCTCAGATTCCACCAAAAGTAGAGTATACTTTGACAGACAGGGGACATTCGCTTATGGAAGTTCTGGATCAGTTGTGCGTTTGGGGAGAAGCGAATAGAATATAATTGATGGAGAGATTAGAATATAACAAGGAGAATGTTAAATGAAACAGTATATAGTGGATGCCTTTACAAGTGAGCCTTTTCCCGGGAACCCTGAAGCTGTATGTGTGATGGAAAGTTGACCGTCTGAAATGTCCATGATGAAGCTTGCTATGGAAAACAACCTGTCTGAACAGCTTTTATTGTAAAAGAAGAACAAGGCTATCATCTTCGCTGGTTTACGCCAGGTACAGAGGTTGAGTTGTGTGGACATGCCACATTAGCCTCATCATTTGTGATTTTGAACTATTATGAGCCTGATAGCAGAGCGGTCACATTTCATACTTTGAGCGGAGATTTAGTGGTTGAGCGAAAGGGAAACTTATATGAGACGAATTTTCCAACCTACGAGTTAAAAGAGATGCCCGTTACAGATGCTATGGAAGTAGCATTCGGAATCAGGCCGCTAAAAGCGGTACTTGAAATTGATCTCGTATGTGTATTTGAGAACTAAGAACAAGTAAAAACAATGACACCAGATCAAAATCTGCTTATGAAAATCGAAGGCAGAATTCAGAATGCAACAGCCGCCGGAACAGATACAGATTGTGTTTCAAGAAGCTTTTGCCCGAAATTGTCTATTGCTGAAGACCCTGAATGCGGTTCTGCGCATTGTCAGATTGCCGATTACTGGTCAAAATAATCAAGAAAAACGGTAAAGGAACACCTTGCGCTGCTTACGCAGCTATCCCAGCGTACTTCGCAATCATGACTGCCGGCTCAGCCGGCAGTTTGTTTATGCCCCTATAAGGGGCCTTTACCTGCGAGCGTCTTAAGGCGCATTGAAAGTTCCTCCAACCGTACGCCCTCCACGGGTGAACCTAAAGGTTCTTTTCGCGCCCGCTTTTATCTTTTCACTTTTTCTCCAGCGAATGGGTCAATATACTCTTTCAGACTTATCTGATCATTTGCTATATCTTCTTGAAGTTGTTCTCTTACGTACTGCGCTATTTTCTTTTCGTTTTTCCCTACTGTATCTACATAATATCCTCGGCACCAGAAATGCATGTTTCCGTATTTGTACTTTAGATTTGCATGTCTGTCGAAAATCATGAGAGAACTTTTCCCTTTGATATATCCCACAATGTCAGAAACGCTATATTTAGGCGGAATTTGTACAAGCATATGTATATGATCAGGACAACATTCTCAATATTTTTCCAATGTCTGCCCTTAGTTTTCCATAGACCACTTTCCTGCGATATTTAGGTGCAAACACAATGTGATACTTACAATTCCAAGATGTATGTGCTAAACTGTTATTGTCTTTCATAGACTGCCTCCTTGTTACATAATGCGGTTGGGGAACCACATTCATTGCAGCACAGGAGGTTTTTTGCTTAAAGCTAAAGCAGCTTAAACTCACCGGCATAGCGGGTGGTTCTTTGTTCCTCGTACTACCGTACTCGGAACCGCCGCTAAAGCAACAGACGAAACGGCGTGACCGAAGTCACGCCGCACCCCTTGAAAACACAAGATTTTCACCATTTTTTGATTTTACTGTTTTACGCCCCCGACAAGTGTCAGGTCTTTTCTAATTTTTCCATTATTCAACTATCTTATATACAACAGTCCGTTTTTCAGGCTTTTCGGTTCCGATTGAAAATGCCTGTCCCAGCAGTTCTGCCGCCTCTTCGGCTTTTTCCCTGCTGTTCGAAAACACCTCTGCCAGAAAGTCTCCCTTCTCCGCCGAATCTCCCACTTTCTTTTTCAGGATTATTCCGGCAGCAAGATCCACGCTGTCCTCTTTCTTTTCTCTTCCCGCTCCCGAAAGCTGTGAAGCTTTTCCGACTGTCTCTGCGCAAAGGGCCGTTACATACCCTGAATTCTCACATAAAACAGGTACAGAATATTCCGCCTGAGGGAACAGTCCGTAGTCCTCCGTTATGTCCGGATTTCCGCCCTGCGCTTTTACGAATTTTCTGAACTGCTTAAGGGCTCTGCCGCTTTCCATAGCATCTCTGGCTTTTTCTATTCCATGTTCGTAGGAATCTGCCCCTTCTCCTATATATATCATATATCCTGCCAGCTTCACCGACAGCTCGGTAATATCCTCCGGGCCCCGGCCCTTCAAAGTATCTATAGCCTCCTGAACTTCAATGGTGTTTCCCACTCCGCAGCCCAGAGGCTGTTCCATATCTGTGATAAACGCAGCCATCTTCTTTCCGGACTGCTTTCCTATATCCACCATCCATTCAGCCAGAGTCTCGGCATCTTCGAGTTTTTTCATGAAAGCCCCGCTTCCGCACTTTACATCCAGCACTATGGCATCGCTTCCTGAAGCCAGTTTTTTGCTCATTATACTGGAGGTTATCAGCCCTATGTTGTCAACGGTTGCTGTAACATCCCTGAGAGCATAAAGCTTCTTGTCAGCTGCCGCTATATGAGCGCTCTGCCCGATAACACACATTCCTGCCTCTTCAACGGCTTTTCTGAACTCCTCCTTTTCCAGAGAGGTTCGGAAGCCGGGTATAGATTCCATTTTATCCACTGTTCCTCCGGTGAAACCCAGTCCTCTTCCCGACATCTTTGCAACAGGAACGCCTTCTGACGCGCAGATTGGCGCAACAATCAGAGTAGTTTTGTCCCCCACTCCGCCGGTACTGTGCTTATCTACCTTTATACCCGGAATATCCGATAAGTCTGCCACATCTCCCGAGCGCTTCATAGCATCCGTAAGATAGAATGTCTCCTGACGGTTAAGACCCTGAAAGAAGATTGCCATCAGCAGAGCAGAAGCCTGATAATCAGGTATTTCTCCCCCGGTGTATCCTTCGATAAAAAATTCTATTTCTTCTCTGCAGAGTATTCCTCCGTCTCGTTTTTTTTCTATTATGTCCTTCATCTGCATAATGACGCTCCATTTCCTCTACAATGTGATTTTTTTGAGAAAGCTCTTTCCCGCGCCGGTATAGCTGACACCCAGATAATCACCAATGGTTGCTCCGATGTCCGCAAAAGTAGAGAGGGTTCCCAAATTCACTCCCTGCTTCAATTTTTTGCCGTATACCATAACCGGCACAAATTCTCTGGTATGGTCAAAACCCTTATACGAAGGGTCGTTTCCGTGGTCTGCGCAGAGAATGAGCATATCCTCTTCCTTTAGATTTTCGATAATTTCCGGAAGCTTTTCATCAAACTCTTCTATAGCCTTTGCATAGCCTGCAGCATCCCTTCTGTGCCCGAATTTTGCATCAAAATCCACCAGATTTGTAAAGATAAGACCTGGGAATTCTTCCTTGAGCAGCCCTATGGTTCTGTCTATTCCGTCAAGATTGCTTTCGGTATGGACTGCGTCCGTAATACCGCATTTGTTGAATATATCCTCAATTTTTCCTACGGCCCACACTGTCTGCCCGGCATTTTTGATGTTGTCCAGCAGAGTTTCCGAAGGAGGAGAAACCGCAAAATCTCTTCTGTTTGCCGTTCTCGTATAATCTCCGTCCTTACCAACGAAAGGTCTTGCAATGACTCTTCCGACCTGCCAGTCTCCCACAAGCAGCCTTCTGGCAATCCGGCAGATTTCATAGAGTTTTTCCGGGGGAATAACTTCTTCATGAGCCGCTATCTGAAATACACTGTCCGCAGAAGTATATACGATCGGTTTTCCCGTAGCAATATGCTCCGGCCCCAGCACCTTTATTATTTCCGTACCGGAAGCGGCATAATTTCCCAGCACCTCTGTTCCTATTTCTTCCTCAAACTTCCTGATAAATTCTTCGGGAAAGCCCTCATGGAATGTCAGGAACGGTTCCTGCGTGATTATACCCGCAATTTCCCAGTGTCCGGTTATAGTGTCCTTGCCGTTGGAGAGTTCTCTCGCCCTTCCGAAATCAGCAATCACATTTTCGGTATATCCTACCAGAGGCTCCACATCATCAATGTTTCCTATACCGAAGCTCTGTAAATTCTTAATCTGAATATTGGGAACCTCTTCCACAATATGACCCAGTGTATTCACGCCTTCATCCCCGAACATGTAGGCATCCGGCATTTCACCTACACCCAGACTGTCAAGAACTATCATTACTGCTCTCTTCATAATCATATCCCCTTCTTTCTAATACTATAAAATACGCTGCGGTCTGCAGAGAACCGCATCACAGGAAACCAGAGAAAACTCAGTGTTTCCGAAAAAAACATCAGGAACGGTTTTTTTGGTCTCCCCGTGAAGATGCCCGTAAACAACCTTTCCGACACCATATTCATTGAAAATATCCACAAACGCCGACAGCTCTTTTTTTTCGTTTGTCGGCGGGAAATGCATAACACCGATAATATTATCGTAACCGGCCTTTTTTGCCGCATCCAGAGAAGCCCTCAGCCGAAGCTGCTCTCTGGCATATATCTTCTCATCATGTGCTTTAAAATCGCTGCTTCCCGGGCAGAGCCAGCCCCTTGTTCCGCAAACAGCGAAATCCTCATAGGGATAAAATGTATTCTGTACAAAAAACATACGTTCGGAAATTTTATTTAACTTCGACACCGAAGACCACCAGGGATCGTGATTTCCTTTAAACATTATCTTTTTTCCGGGAAGGCTGTCTATCCACTCCAGATCCGCCATTGCCTCACTCAGCTTCAGCCCCCAGGAAATATCTCCGGCAACAATAACCGTATCCTCTTCCCTTACAATCTCAGTCCACTCTCTTTTCAACACTTCCGTATGGTTTTTCCAAGCCGGCCCATATATGTCCATGGGTTTATCCGTGGAAAAGGAAAGATGAAGGTCAGCTATACCATACAACGCCATCATATCACCTCATACAATCAGACCGGCTCAATGGCCGGTCCGGTTTTTAATAATTTATTTAATAACTGTCATAATTTCTTCCAGCGGAAGCTTAGCCGGGCTTTTTCTTTCTCCTTCAGGAACGCCGACAGGAACCAGGGCAACCAGGCTATGCTTGTCTCTTCTGAATCCTATTACTTCTTCGAGTTCGATAAGTGTATGGTTTGCGCTTGTCATCCAGCATGCTCCGTAACCCAGTGCAAAGCTTGCAAGAATCATGTTTTCTATTCCTGCACCGATACTCTGAATTCCCGGATTTGCATACCACATTCTGTCTCTGTCTGCCTGAGGCATGTCCGCAGCAATAACTTCCTTGAGTCCTTCCGGAATATATTCTTTTGCATATACTGCGATTACGGTAGGAGCATCTCTGAAAAATGTGGAGAATCTTGAGAATTTAAGGAATTTTGCTCCCTTTTCTTCTCCAAGGCCCTCTGCGATTTTCGCCATCTTGCTGTCTACGGTCTGACCCATCTTCTCCAGAAGCTCTTTATCCTGAATAACCACGAAATGCCAGTTCTGGGCATTCTTTGCCGAAGGAGCAGCTCCCGCAGCAGCTATTATTTTCTCCAGATCTTCCTGTTTAATCTGTTCATCCTTAAATTTTCTTACGCTGTATCTCGCATCCAGAACATCAAAAAATTCCATAATCTATCCTCCGTTTAATCAGACAATAATATTTTATATAATATGCTATTATATCACAGAAGCGGGAATAATTACAACACCGCTCAGTCCAAGCTCTTCAGCCTTCTCTATATCCTTATATGAATCGGTATAACCGTAAATCACATGCTCTTCCTTTTTCCATATTTCCTTAAGTTCGGCCGCATCCTCTATATTAACCGCCGTTCCGTACATCTCATATCTTTCACAAAGGTCCGCGATATTGTCTGCCGTATATTTTTCCCCCGCATAGAAAATCACATTGTAAAGACCTTCACTGTTGTAGTCATCAAGAGAAACGATATCCTTCGCCACAAATATGATTCTGTCCAGAAGCTCCGGATAGGAGGATTTCAGTGTTCTTGCGAAATAAACCCTTTCTATCTCCGCTTCTCCGCCCAGCAGGTCTTCATCGTCTATAGAAATGTAGAACAGAGCATCCTCATGGGCAAGAGCCCATTCGATAAAGCCCGAACCGGTCATTGCAGTTATCCCTTCAATGCTGTTGTATTCCATTGCACGTTCCAGAGTGTCGTAGGAATTTATCCGTTCATATCTTCGGAAATATTTTTCAAGTTCTCCCCAGTCATGCATAACTGCGGTATGACCGTCTGCAGTCCATATAAGATTAAGGGCAAAGGCTCTTGTTCCCTCTTCATACATGCGGTCGAAGTTTTCAAGACAATACAGACCGTCTCTCTGCCCTTCTCCGGCAGCCGCATCCTCGATAACAGGCTGAACCTCGATTATACTGTAGTATCCCCCCTGTTTTGCTCCGGAAACAAGAGATTCAAGGGTTCGTCCTTTAACAAGCACCTCACGGAGTATATCTTTTTCCAGATAATAATCCGAGGTGTTCTGAAGCTGTACCGCTTTCGCATAATACTGTGAATACATGTCCGGTGAAAGCTTTTCGTGAGTACGTATGTTCACCGCCTCCGCATCGGACATGAGACCGCTTTTTGCCATCTTGAACATTATATCTCCCGTAATGAAGGAGCCCTGTGACACATATGACCTGACCGGCACAAAATTGCTTTTAACCGTACAAAGATTGTGACCGAAATATATTGTATCCAGGCTTTCAAAGCCCATCAGATAAGCTATTGTCGGGAGAAAATCCGTCTGTCCGCCAACCACATCTATTGTTTTTCCTTCTCCGCTTCCCGGAACATGAATTACCAGCGGAATATTCATTGCATCCTCATAGCTGTAATCCCATCCCAGGTATTCGCTCATTCTTTTCTGCACGTCCGGAGTTTTTGGATTCATTCCAAGGTGATCTCCGTAAAATGCAACTATCGTATCTTCATAAAGCCCGCTTTCCTTCAGGTACCCGAACAGTTCTTCAAGGCATGAATCCACATAATTCATGCTCTGAAGATAGTTTCCGAACAGAGTATCCTCATCATCCTTCGACAGCTTCAGATCTCCTTTTACAGCAAAAGGATGATGGCTGGACAGAGTTACGAAAAAGCCGTAAAACGGCTGCGAAAAGTCTTCGAGAATCTCAAAGGACTGAGAGAAGAATTCCGAATCGGAAAGCCCCATCCCGAGAGTCTCGGTAATATCATAGTCATCCTGGGAATAGAACTCGTCAAAGCCCTGCCCCGGATAGGCATTTTCTCTGTTCCAGTAATCTCCCTCATATGCATGAAAAGCCACGGTGGAATATCCCCTGTCTTTAAGCAGTACAGGAAGACCGTTCCAGTAGTTGTCCTGAAATATTTTATAAGTATACGACTGCATTGAGCCGAAAATCGAATTGTTTGTTGCAAATTCCGCATCGGAGGTATTTCCGCTTCCGGTCTGCTGATAATACGAGTCGAAATAGAAAGTATCCTCCTTTAAGAGGCTGTTGATAAACGGAGTTATCTCCTGCCCGTTATAGGTATTGTTTATTACGAAGTTCTGCATCGCCTCGACCTGAATGACTATCAGATTCCTGCCTTCACCGCATCCGAAATCCGCGCCTTTTTTCTCATTCTCATAGTTTCCGCTTACGGCAAGGATGTCCTTCATATCAATTTTTTCCGCCTCAGGCGCATTAATTCCCGTAACATCTCTCAGATGATATGCAAAAAACTCCTGAGACACCACCGCTCCTGCCGCGGAATCCTCCTCCGGAACTATGACTACGAGCGATACCAGCATAAGCACAGAAAGAACAGCGAACACTATCCTCGTTCCGGTCTTTTTCATAACTGAGCAGAATCTGCACTCGCTTTCCTCAAGGATTTTTTTTCGGAAAACAATACTGAGAACCAGAATCAGAAGGGCATCCGCCAGAAGCAGAAGACTTTCCGGCATAAAAATATCCTTAATACTCTCCGTCACTCCGCCGAGCATGTCTGCCGCGCCTAAGGCTTTGACAGACAGGTTTCTGTTAAAAAAACTGTAGTAATTAACGTCCGCAGCCATAATCATCGAAAAAATCAGGTATATTACTCCCGGTATCCATTTTCTTTTAAATATTCCGAAAATCAGGGCTGTGGTCAGAATAGTAACAGCCGCCGACAGAGCAAATCCCGTGTTCACGCCCATGAGACTGTAGTAGTATATATTTTTTAAAATCATTGCCAGGGCAATTCCCGCAAGTATCACGATTTTGCGGAAATTCGGAGAAGAGCCTGTGCTTATATTACCGCTGTTCAATTTTTCTTCTTCCATTTATTTTCTACCTTTATTATTACTAATACTAAATTACTTTTCTCTTATTCCAGATTCCAGCTGGACAGATATTTTTCCTGTTCCCCGCTGAGGCTGTCTATCTCTATTCCCCAGGCTTCCAGCTTTCTTCTCCCTATCAGAAGATCGATCTCACCGGATACGTCAACAACACGATTTTCCAGCTTACCTCTGTTTTCAAGGATATATAACGCACTCAAGGCCTGCACCGCAAAGCTCATGTCCATAATTTCAGCAGGATGTCCGTCGGCAGCCGCAATATTTACCAGTCTGCCTTCTGCCATGAGATTTACCATTTTTCCGTTTTCCAGTTCGTATCCCATAATATTCGGCCTGGTTTCCCTCTTTGAAACGCATCTTTTTTCCAGTTCCGCCACGTCTATTTCTACATTGAAGTGACCTGCGTTTGCGAGAATAGCCCCGTTTTTCATTTTAAGCATGTCCTCATAGGTTATAACCTTGCAGCAGCCGGTGGCTGAGATAAAGAAATCTCCTCTTTCCGCAGCCTGAGACATTTTCATAACATCGAACCCGTCCATAACCGCTTCAACAGCAGCTACAGGGTCTATTTCAGTTACTATTACTTTTGCTCCCAGGGCCTTCGCTCTCATTGCAATTCCCTTTGAACACCAGCCGTAGCCTGCCACAACCACGGTTTTTCCCGCTATTATGAGATTTGTATTTCTGAGAAGGCTGTCCCATACAGACTGGCCTGTTCCGTACCGGTTGTCGAAAAGGTGCTTGCATCTCGCATCATTTACCGCAACCATAGGAATTTTCAGAACCCCTTCTTTTTCCATTGCCTTAAGTCTTATGATTCCTGTGGTGGTCTCTTCGCAGCCGCCCCACAAATCTTTCATGAGATCCTGCCTTTTGGTATGGAGCATGTTAACCAGATCTCCTCCGTCGTCAATAATAATATTAGGGCAGTGTTCAAGAGCCATTTCTATGTGTCTGCTGTACTCTTCGTCCGTTGCTCCGTGATATGCAAAGACCTTCATTCCTGTAACCGCAAGAGCAGCTGCAACATCGTCCTGAGTGGAAAGAACATTGCTTCCCGTTACAGACATATCCGCGCCGCCTGCCGCAAGAACCTCGCACAGGTAAGCGGTTTTTGCTTCCAGATGCACAGACAGAGATATCTTCACACCTTCAAAAGGTTTGTTTCTGCTGAATTCTTCTTCCAGCCTCCTGAGAAGAGGCATGTTGTTTCTGACCCATTCTATTTTCTGTCTTCCTGAGGGAGCCAGAGACAGATCTCTTACTTCATTGTTTTTCATTACAAAACTCCTGTATAATATATATTATTCGATTTAGTTCTTCTCACAGCGAATTCTGTGAGTCCGCTGTTTTTTATCCCATATATTTATCTGATTTTATTGCTTCTTCTCCAGATATTCATTTCTTCAGCCTGTCTGATAAGTTCTTCCCTGAAATCCGGATGAGCAATGGAAATTACCAGTTCTGCCCTCTCCCATGTGGATTTACCCGCAAGGTTTACCACGCCGTACTCTGTCGCCGCATAAAATGCAAGGCTTCTTGGAGTTGATACTATCTCTCCCGGTTTAAATGTAGGCACTATTCTGGACTGAAGGTTTCCGTCTCTGTCCTTTCTGGTGGATGAAAGGGCTATAAAGCACTGTCCTCCTTCGGATTCAAATGCGCCCTCAACGAAGTCTATCTGCCCGCCGGTACCGCTTATCTGCCTTGTGCCGGAGGATTCGGAGCTGAACTGGCTGAACAGATCCAGTGAAACGCAGTTTACTATGCAGGTGAGATTGTCGTTTTGGGACATTACCGAAGGTGCGTTTACATAATTTACAGGAAATGATGCGGCTTCGGGATTATTCGCAATCCAGTCATACAGTCTCTTTGTTCCCAGAGTTACTGACCATACGCCTTTGCCGCCTCCGACCCGGTTGTATTTGTTTGTCAGCTTGCCTGCATCATACATATCCACAAATCCGTCGCATATCATCTCAGTATACATTCCCAGATTCTTTAAATCGGAACGCGCTATCATCTGGCCTATTACATTCGGCATTCCGCCTATTCCCAGCTGAATATTGGCGCCGTCTCTTATGTATGGCATTATATTTTCTGCAATTTTCTTGTCGGTCTCATTCGGAAAAATCTCCGGGATCTCATCCGGAAGGGGATTTTCTCCTTCTACAATATAATCTACATCTGAAATGTGAATTTTGTCATCGAAGCCCCCGTTTACTCTCTTCAGATTTTCATTCACCTCAAGAATTACTGTTTTCGCCGCATCGCATATAGCTTTCTGAGAGGAATTCACATACGAAAAGCTGAAATAGCCTTCATCATCCATCGGAGATACGCTCAGCATTGCCACGTCCACAGTCAGGTATTTTCTATAATATACGGGCTTATATCTGTATACTCCCGCATTGTAGCTGCACAGTCCTCTGTCATGATATTTTCTGTCCAGTCCGCTCATCTGCCACACGGAATATGTGAAGGTTTCTCTTGAAGGATCCTTTTCGACAATATCAAGAGGATGCATGGTAAACATTCCTCTAACCTTTATGTCTTCAAGTTCTTCTTTTCTGCCCGCCAGCGCCCTGTCCAGCAGGACCGGCATGGTGCAGCCCAGACCGTATTCAACATAGTCTCCGCTTTTTACAACCTTTACTGCCTCTTCCGCAGTTCTCAGCTTTGATTTATATTCTGAAAGGTAACTCATTTGTCGACTCCTTTATTTTTTCTTAACTTATTAATTATATTGCTATTTTTTGTCAAAATCAAGTGAACATCAGGCAACTTTATTTTCTGTCATGTCTGCTTTTCCGGATATTATTCATGAACCGGGTGTCATAAGTTTATACTTATCTTCTTATGCCTAAGCTCATGACCGTATCGAAGCAGGCGCTGCTCATAATATCTCTGGGAGTCACTATTATCCCTCCGTCGGCATCAATATCCACTCCGGCGTTCCTATACGCTGTCCACACCAGAAAAGCGCAGTGAATATTTGAAGGTTTTTCGGTATTTTTACTGCAGAAAAAACCGTATGGACATCCCGTAAGTTTTTCTTTACCGTACTCTGCCGCTGCTCTGGCCGCCGCCTCGCCTCCGTATTCATCCTTCAATCTCAGCTGAACAAATGTGGTATATCTCTCCCACACAGGTTCCTCCACTATTCTGCTCCTGGTTCCCAGCACCTCCGCTTCAAGGGTCCGAAGAGGTTCCGTGTCCGTTACTATCGCTGCATGACCGTGCCTCCAGAAAAGGGTATGAGTAGAGGCTGTCAGAAAAACATCTCCCGGTCTCACATCTGTTATTTCAAATCCCCTTGCAGGCTCCCCGTTTTCGTCAATGAAGCATTCTTCCCTGGTAATTGCCCCTATGCTTCTGCAGCATCGTCCCCATTCACTTCCGTACCGGCAATCCTCATTTCCGCAAATTCCCCCGGCTTCCACAGCCGCCCACGACAGTGCCGATAAATAAATAAAGGCAATAATTAAGACCGCTGCGGCCTTAAGCTTTGTTTTCGGCTTTATTTTCATATTCATCCTCAGGGTGCACCTCCTGCTTATGAATTTTGATAATAATAAACCTTATTATTGCCTTTTTTTTCTGTATTTAGTATTTTGTCTGCGATATTTTATTTTTACTTTTGTATATGTAATGCTGTCACGAACATCCGCTGCAGCCGACAAAAAAAGAGAGGTAAACCGCTGATCTGTTCTGCGGCTTCGCCTCTCCCTGTATCTCTGTTTCTGTCAGACATCTCTGTTTCTGTTATAAAGTTTATACTGCAGACTCATTTACCAGATTTGCCGCTGCTATTGCTGCAGCCGCTCCATCCGCTGCCGCAGTGATTATCTGCCTTACCTCCTTTGTCCTGCTGTCTCCGGCGGCAAACACGCCGTTTCTGCTGGTTCGACAAGATTCTCCGGCAATTATATAACCTGCTTCATCAATATCCACAAAATCCGCAAACAGACCGTTGTCCGGCTCCATGCCTATTGCAACAAATACCGCAGACACCGGAATTTCTCTGATTACGCCGTCTCCGTTCTTCACCTTTACCGACGAAACCAGATCTTCCCCTTCGATACTGTCAACAACATGGGAATAAAGCACCTCTATGTTTTCCCTTGCCTGAACCGAATCCGCCAGGCGTTTTTCACCTCTGAACCGGTCTTTTCTGACTATCAGATATACCTTCTCACACAGATTTGAAAGGAAAAGAGAATCCTCCAGAGCGGTATTTCCCCCTCCTACAACTGCGGTGACCTTTCCTCTGAAGAAAGCACCGTCGCAGGTTGCACAGTAAGAAACGCCTCTTCCCTTAAATTCTTCCTCTCCCGGACATCCGAGAAGCCTTCTTTTTGCGCCGTTTGCTATTATTACGGTTTTGCTTTCATACCTTCCGCCGGAAGTTATGACGGTTTTTATTCCATTTTCATCCTCTTTTATTCCGGTGACACCTTCAAATCTTATTTCCGCACCTTGGGCCGCAGCCTGCTCATATATATTCTGCGCCAGCTGCCAGCCGGAAATCTTCTGTATTGAAGGATAGTTCTCCACTTCAGGCGTTCCCGCAATCTGACCCCCGTACATCATAGCCTCCAGAACCAGCACGGACATTCCCGCTCTGATTCCGTATATCGCTGCAGTCAGTCCTGCAGGTCCGGCTCCTATAATTAAGATATCATACATACTGTCACCCCTCCGTGAAATACATTTACCTGTTATTATATGCTCTTCTTCCAATCTCATACTGATCGTTTCCCATAGAATCTATAACCACCATAGCCGGAAAATTCTCTACCTCCAGTTTTCTTACGGCTTCGGCTCCCAGATCCTCGAAAGCTGTAACCTCGGCGGATTTCACTGACTCGGCAATGAGGGCTGCAGCTCCGCCTATAGCTGCAAAATATACAGCTCCGTTTCTGACAACAGCGTCCTTTACCTCCTGAGAGCGCTGTCCTTTTCCTATCATTCCCGCCTGTCCCATATCCAGCAGAGTCGGCGCATAGGAGTCCATTCTGTAGCTGGTGGTAGGTCCCGCAGAACCGATAGGCCTTCCGGGCTTTGCGGGTGTAGGTCCCACATAATATATCATTGAGCCTTTTATTTCAAACGGAGGTTCTTCGCCTCTTTCAATCATTTCTACAATTCTCTTATGGGCAGCATCCCTCGCGGTGTAAATGGTTCCGCTTATCAGAACGCTGTCTCCTGCTCTGAGCTCCGCAAGCTTTTCTTTGTCAAAAGGATAATCCAGTCTCTTTTCCATTACAGCACTACCTCCTTGTGTCTGGATACGTGACAGTTAATGTTAACCGCCACAGGCATTCCCGCAATGTGTGTAGGGAAAGTTTTTATTTTCACTCCCAAAGCGGTTGTCTTCCCGCCGAAGCCCTGGGGACCTATTCCCAGTCTGTTTATTCTTTCCAGAAGTTCTTTTTCCATATCTGCATAATACCTGTCCGGATTTTCCTCGTCGAGAGGCACCAGCAGTGCCTGCTTTGCCATAAGAGCCGCCCTGTCAAAGGTTCCTCCTATTCCCACTCCCACAACTATAGGGGGGCACGGGTTTGCACCTGCATCCTCAACACATTTCACGATAAAATCCTTTACACCTTCCTCGCCTGCAGCCGGAGCAAACATCTTTATCTGACTCATATTTTCCGAGCCGAAGCCTTTAGGCGCCAAGGTTATTTTAACTCTGTCTCCCGGTACTATTTCATAATGTATATGGGCAGGAGTATTGTCTCCGGTATTTCCTCTTCTGATCGGATCCTTTACAACGGATTTTCTGAGATATCCGTCTGTATATCCTCTTCTGACCCCTTCGTTTACTGCGTCCCCGACGCTGCCTCCTACAAGGTGAACATCCTGTCCCACCTCAATGAACACACATGCGAACCCGGTGTCCTGACAGAGAGGCACGTAATCTCTCTTTGCTATTTCAATATTCTTCTGAATTTTTCCCAGTATATCCTCGGCTATAGGCCAGTCTTCCCTCTCCCTGAATGAAGCTATGGCTTCACAGACATCATCGCTCAGAAACGAGTTGACTTCCACCGCCATTTCCGCAACAGCATCTCTTATTTTATCTACATGTATTTCTCTCATTTTCTTTCTCCGTTATTTCTTAAGAAGTCCCACTCTCTCGCTGGACAGCCTTCTGAGTGCACTGATGAAATATATCATTATCGCAAACATAAGCAGCATAAATACAAAGGTCACACCCATGGATACCGACTCTGACAGACTGAGCATTTCAAACTGAAGATAAATGAAAAGACCGGTAATAAGGACTTTCATACAGGCCAGCATCTGGCGCACCTTGTTCTCTGCCTGAGGCAGATTTTCTCCCGAAATTTTTGCAGGATAGTTCCACGCATTCGGAAAAAACGATGCTAGAGTTACCAGTCCGTAAACCAGGAATGCCACTGCTGGTATGGTCCACAGTCTTGTCTTGCTTCCCCATGCATCCGCCTCTCCGGTGCTTCCGTAGTGTGTCGGTATCTCATCAGGCACCATCGGATATCTGAATGCGGTATAAATCAGAAGCCCCACAAGCATCACTATTCCGATAACCTCCATAACCTTCAGAAATTTCGTATATCTTATTTTTATTTCTCCTTTTCTGTACGGACCTCTGTGACCGAATCTTCCGAACAATGCCATTAATATTACCTCCTCGTCATTGCAAATACACTCTTTTTTAACTATAATCATTTTATATGAATTGAAGATATAGTCAACCTGATTTTATTTTGCAGATTGGAAGGTTCAAGGGTTCGGTTATGGCTGATTTTGTTTATGATGTTATTATAATCGGGGGCGGCGCCGCAGGTCTGTTTGCTGCCGCTTCGGCCCCGGCAAAGGTTAACGGTCTTATTCTGGATAAGTCTTCGGCTCCGGGGCGGAAGCTTCTTATGAGCGGGGCCGGCCAGTGCAATATCACTCACGGAGGCTCAATAAAGGATTTCATATGCCGCTACGGGGACAACGGCTCCCGCATAAGGGCTTCGCTGTATAAATTCAGCAACCTTTCCCTGATTGATTTTTTTGAAAAAAGAGGAGTAAAAACTCTTGAAAGAGACGACGGCAAGGTCTTTCCCAAATCCATGGACGCAGGAACCGTACTGGACTGTCTTCTTTCCGCAGGCAGAGAAAAGGGTTTTCAGTTAATCTCCTCCTGCGAGGTTTCTGAAATAAACTGCGGCGAAGTCTTCTCTCTGAATTCTTCCAAAGGCCGTTTTATCTGCCGTAAGCTGATAATCTGTACAGGGGGCTGTTCTTATCCTTCTACCGGCTCTGACGGAAAGTTTTTCCCTGTTCTGGAGAAAATGGGATTTGATATCATAACTCCCAAACCGGCTCTAGTCCCGGTAAGCGTTGAAGGGTATCCTTACGGCGAGCTGTCGGGAGTATCGGTTAAAAATGCTGAAATTTCGTCGGGATCTCACAGGGTAAAAGGCGATCTTCTGTTTACTCACAGTAATTTTTCGGGTCCCGCCGCTCTGCATATTTCCAGATACGTAAAACCGGGTTCGGAAATCCGGATCTGCTTCTGCACAGAAAAGAGTATTGAAGCCGTATCCGGGGAGCTTTCCGCTCTGCGAAAAGACAAGAGCAGCAGCCGGAAGGAAGCCGTCACGGTGCTGAAGTCTCTCTTCCCGTCGCTTCCTTCCGCCTTCGTGGAAAAAGTTTTCACGGACGAAGGCTTTGACGAACACCTGGGCTTTGCGGACTTTTCGTCAAAGGCTGCTGCCTCGGTTCTGAAGAGAATTTTTTCGGACACATATAAAGTAAGCGGAACCGGCGGTTTTTCCACAGCCATGGCAACCGCCGGCGGAGTATCCCTCAAAGAAATAACCGTAAAAACAGGAGAATCTAAAAAATTCCCCGGTTTATATTTCGCAGGAGAAGTTCTGGATGTAGACGGAGACACCGGCGGCTACAATCTGCAGTTTGCATTTTCCTCCGGATACAACGCCATAAATCATGCAGTTTTTAATAAATAAAATTAATATATATAAAAGAGGTCTTACAATGATAATTCAACCTAAAGTAAAAGGATTTTTATGCTCCACAGCTCATCCTCTGGGATGCGAGGAGAATGTCAGAAGACAGATAAACTATGTAAAAAGCTTAAATTCCGATTTCGCTGCCGTTCCTCCGAAAAAAGTTCTGATTGTCGGCTGCTCCACCGGCTACGGTCTCTCTGCCCGTATCGCAGCCGCCTTCGGATACGGCGCTGCAACCCTGGGCGTATGCAGAGAGAAGGCACCTTCCGAAAACAGAACGGCATCCCCCGGCTGGTATAACAGCAAAGCCTTTGACAAACTGGCCTCAGCCGAAGGACTCCGGTCAAAAACCCTTAACGAAGACGCCTTCCTGACATCAACAAAAAACAAAGCCATAGAAATAATAAAGGAAGAACTGGGCGAAATTGACATGGTCATTTACAGCCTTGCCGCTCCTAAAAGAGCCATGGATGACGGTACAGTATACCGCTCCTCCCTCAAAACCACAGGCAAACCGTTTATCAGCAAAGACCTGAACCTGGAAACTCTGGAAATAGTTGAAGGCCGAATGGAATGCGCCACAGAAAAAGAAATTGCAGACTCCGTAAAGGTTATGGGCGGGGAAGACTGGTACAACTGGATTTCCATGCTGTCAGAAGCCGGAGTCCTCAAAGAAAACGCCGTAACAGTCGCATTCTCCTATCTCGGACCGGAGCTCACATATCCGATATACAGTCACGGCACCATGGGTTTTGCAAAAAAACATCTGTACGAAACCTCTTTCAAAATCACAGAGGATTTCAGCAGTCTAAACATTAAAGCCTACGTTTCCATGAACAAGAGCATGATAACTCAGGCAAGCATAGCAATTCCTCTCGGGCCTATATACATAGCAATAGCAAAGAAAGTTATGCAGAGTTCCGGCTGCTATGAAAACTGCATCCAGCAGATGTACAGACTTCTGACTGAGAAAATGCCTCCCGGCAAACCTCCTGTGGTGGATAAAGACAACATAATCCGCCTGGACGACTACGAACTTCAGCCGGAAATACAGGAAAAGATCTCCCGAAACATGGAAAGAATAACAACGGAAACTGCTGAAGAACTGGCAGGTCTTTCCGACTACTGGCTCGACTTCTACAATATGTTCGGCTTCCGGTTTGACAATATAGACTACTCTGTGGACGTATCCCCGTTTTATGAATAAACCTGCAGGAAGAATTCCTTATATAAACACTCAGACCCTCCGAAGTCCTTTCCCGGCTTCAGAGGGTCATTTTTTTTTAAGCTTTATTATTAAAACCTTATATCCCGGTTTTCCGTCTTTAAAGGCTTTCCTTTGTCATCGAAATTTCTCTTCAGCGCTCTCTCCGTAGACAATACAGGAGCAAGCATTAATATTATCTGAATCAAGCAGATCACGGTTCCGGCAATTCCAATGGCATCGTCACTTTTTCCAACAAAGGGAACCATCGCCGCTGCCGAGACAACCAGCATCACCAGTCCCAGTTTCCACCAGATTCTTCCGAAATATTTATGTGCAAAATTCCAGGCTTCCTGCGAGCTTCTTGATCTTGCTGTCCGGTATCCGAAATATCCGTTTACATTTCCGGGAGAAGTTTTACAGAACATCAGCCCGAAAACCACCATACATATCGGCAGCATAAGTTCCATGCACAGCATAAAAATCCAGAACCAGGACATATCTTTCAACTCCCTTCTTTACATCAGAGCCTTTGCTGCCGCCTGTCCGGCGTAAACCGCTCCAAGGCAGAGCACAACACTCAGCAGTCCGTAAAGCACACCCATGCTCCACCTGCCCTCAGTAAAAAGCCCGCTGAGCTCCAGTACATAGGTGGAAAATGTGGTAAAACCTCCGCAGACACCCACTTTTAAAAACAGCATTAGATTTCCGTCGGGAAATCCCGTTTTCTCCGCAGCGCCCATAAGAGCTCCTATGGCAAAAGCTCCGGCGATATTTATAATTAAAGTCATAACCGGAAAACCGCTGCTTCCCGTATGGAGTCCGCTCAGAAGATATCTGAAAACGGCTCCCACAAAACCCCCGGCTCCAACACATATACAGGCCGTCATATCTGTATCCAGTCCGCTCCTCTCTATTTTATCTTCTGCTCCCATTCTTCCTGTTTGAATCCTACCACAACAGTGCCGTCCTTTATACCTATAGGCCTTTTAACCAGAAGTCCGTCTGTAGCGAGAAGTCTTAGCTGCTCTTCCTCACTCATTTCCGGGATTTTATCCTTCAGCTGCATCTCTTTGTAAAGCTTGCCGCTGGTATTGAAGAATTTCTTCAGAGGAAGCCCGCTCTTTTCATGCCACTCCTTTAATTCCTCATAGGAAGGTCTGTCTTCCTTTATATCTCTCAAAGTATATTCCACTCCGTTTTCGTCAAGCCATTTCTGCGCCTTTTTGCAGGTAGTGCATCTCGGATAACAAACATATAACATATCTAATACCTCCGTCGAATTCAAATTTCATTTTAAATTTTACATTTTATACAGTTCCCATCTGCATTCATCTATAATATATCTTATTTCATAGAGTTTTTCTACCCCGGAGATTATACTCGCACATCTGTATACAAGACTTTTTACTCCGGCCAGACGCCATTCCTCCACATGAAAGATTCTGTCTATCTTCACCTCATGCGTATTTGAATCCCTGTCTTTATATCTGAATTTATACGGTCTGGGGCGCTCTCCGCTTTCCGCTCTGAATGTAACTATGGCATCTATAGGTTCCGCTAATATCTTCACTTGTCATGTCCCCCCATCATAAGATAATTTCCATCGTTTACACCGCCCTCCACAGGCTTCACTCCCTTGTTCGCAAATACTCCTCTCATTACGGCTGTCTGTCCGTACTTTTCTCTTATGGAATCTATAGCCGAATCCAGCGCCCGCTCTTTTTCTCTTTTTTCCCCTCCGAACATGGAAAGCTGCTCCGGTTCTCCGGGGCTCTTCAGATTTGTTACCGCCACTCCCAGCTGTCTCACAGGCTCCCCTTTCCAGCAGCTGTCAAAAAGAGCACAGGCATATTTGTATATTTCGCTGGTTGAATCTGTAAATTCATACAGCTTCATCTGATGACTGTAGCGTTCAAATCCCGAACTCTTTACAGATACAGACACAAGCCCCGCCAGAAATCCGTTCTTTCTGAGCCGCATTCCCACTCTTTCACATAAAGAGAGAAGAAACATCCTGGCCTCTTTAACAGATGTTACGTCATATTTTATAGTCATGCTGTTTCCTATGCCCTTCTGCTCCGTGTCCTCATTTAAAGTAACCGGTGAGAAATCTATGCCGTTGGCATAATTCCACACCAGCTCTCCGTGACTTTTAAGAAACGATTTCAGATACACCACATCGGTTTTAGCCAGCTCACCAATTGTATTTATGTTAACTCTTCTGAGCTTTCTCGCAGTGGCTCTTCCCACCATAAAAAGCTCCTCTACAGGAAGCGGCCACATTTTTTCCTCCATCTCCTCCGGGAAAAGCGTATGAACCCTGTCAGGCTTCTTCAGCTCCGAGCCCAT
>JAUNCY010000078.1 GCA_030526325.1 Bacillota bacterium | reverse complement strand
TATTCGGAATCGTATTAGCAGTGGCAGCAGTAGTGCTGGCAGCAATGACAACAATATACTAAAATCTAAATAAATTCCCCAAAGAAAGGTCCACCTTCACAGGCGGATCTTTTTTATTTATGTTACTGAATTTACAGAAGCTGCGGCAATGGAGACGAGCTTGTTGGGATATCACGCATATAATAAATGAGAAATGTGATTATTTGCAAAAAACTCGCTATGATTATGTGCAAGACCGACAAATTTTCGCTCATGTTTTGTGAATCTGGTTATATTTTGAAAACATTCAGGATATAACGACATATTTATTGAAGAAATGCTGAACCACATGAAAACTCTTGTACCGTTTAACGAAGTTGAAATGTCAGTTTACAGCGAACTGTTTCTGGACTACTGTATTCTGGGAGGAATGTCCGCCGTTGTATGAGAGTATATTTCAAAAGTCACTTCAGGCGCCCGTTTCATAGACTATCGCGGATTTATTGAATGGCTGGACGATGCGGGAATAATTAATCTCTGCTACTGCCTCAATATTCCTGAATTGCTGCTTAGAGGAAACTATGATGAAACAAAATATAAAATTTACTTGCAGATACCCGGATATTAAATTTAGAATCAAGCTTACCGGAGGCAACATAGGATATACTGATAATATTTCACGTCCCCTTATTTCTGTACTTTTTACTCTCTAGGGAAATGTCGAGGTAATCAAAAATACCCTTTTATCAGACAATATATACGAGTCCGATAAAAGAGCTTCTTAAAAATATAGATATCTGTTCAGCATATCGTTTACTGTTTCCCGAATCTCTTCTGCCCTGATTTTTGCTTTTCTTGAATCAAGACCGGCTTTCTTTGCAACGGACAGGATATTTTTCAGATTCGGAGATTTTCCTTCTCCGTCAACAGTAGTAGCATGCTCGCCGCCAATGGAATTGCTGCAGGTTAAATCGTAAGCCGGAGCCAGTTTCCAACGGCTTTCATTTTCATCGTATAAAAAAGAGAAATTTTTTGAATGATCGTCTCTGTTATGAGCGAATACATTAAAGCACATGAGATCGTACATTTTGCTGACCTCTTTCATATCTCCCGTAAGCAGCATTGTGAGCTTCATCAATTGGTTGTAATCCAGATTTGGAACGCGGTGAGAAGTTTCCAGCAGGCCTCCGGCAGATATGGTGTGTATCCGAACAGTTTTACCGCCAACGATTTTTCTGTCAAAGCGTTTAGTTCCAAAATACCCTGAGCATTCCTGCGATTCGAACAGTCGGGTTTCACTCATTTCAATTCCGCACTGTTTTGCACATAGACTGTATTCATATTCCTGAAGACCGATATCTTTACCGTCAAAGGTGGAAGGGAACTTGATTATCCAGCCTTCACCGCATATATCTGTAAAGATTTTAGGTCTGGCTCCTCCGGAAGATCCGCCGAGATGAAATAATCTGTCGAGATTTTCAACATAATCCTCTTCTAACATCTTTTTGCATTCCAAGGCCATAGTATCATAATCCGTTTCTGTTACTCCTGCCCCGGATTCAAATGACGGTTTGTATGAGAGAGCTCCCATTCCGGAACCGGATATCATTGTAAGCCTGTAGAAATTGCTGATTTCATCCGCATTAATGTTTAATCTGCTTTTAATGTACCTGTCAACAACCAGTCTGCCCCAGCCGTCCGGAAGAGTATCCGCAAATACACCGAAAAGACCTTCAAAAGGCTCGTATCCGGGAAGAAACAGCTCTTTACGTAAAGGTAACGAGAAAGGATTCAAAGAAAATCCTTCTCTGATCCATTTATCACTATATTCAAAGGCAATCAGATGATCTGTTTCCGCAAGGGTTCCCACATGCCGTTCTCCTATAAATACATCGATCTTATTTATTTTTTTCATTGATAATCTCCTCTATCGAACTGTACGCAGGCTTTTCGAACAGCCTTTCAAAATCCTTGAGACAGCCTAAAACCATAGCAATTTTAAGGAGTGATGACATAGATATTTCTCCGGTCTGTTCAAATCTTTTTATTGAACCTAAACTTACCCCGGAACGTTCTGCAATCTGCACCTGGGTAAGTTTCAACGCTTTTCTCCTGTTTTTAGCTTTCTGAGCGATTTCTTTAGATATTTCGTATGGAGTTTTTAACTGTAAAAAATTCTTGTTCATAGATAATATTTTAATCTTTTAATGCATATTTTGCAATATATAACTAATATTTTATCTATATATTATTTGCACTCCATGTGAAAATATGCATAGACGCGCGTTTAAATATTAATCACACATTATCTGCAACTTGCTTCGGGGATGCTTCTGCGCGAGAATTTCTCTGCCCTTTTGTTCAGATATATGCAGATAAATCTGCGTAGTAGATATGGAACTATGTCCCAAAAATTCCTGTATAAATTTCACATCCACACCTTCTTCCAGAAGAAGTGTTGCAAAAGTATGGCGAAAAACGTGGGGAGTCACATTCTTATCTATTCCGGCTATATGAGTATATTTTGTCACCAGATTTCTTACAGCCTGAGGAGAGAGCTTCTGACCGAATTTATTAACAAACAGATAATCACTGTCGAATCCCACAATCTTTTTATGCTGCATGTACTTTGCAAGCGCAGCAAGCACTGCGGAGTTACCAAAGTAAACCTTTCTTTCCTTATCCCCTTTGCCGAGGATTTTAATAGTATAGTTTACAAAGTCAATGTCATCTTTTTTTATGTTGCACAGTTCCTGGACCCTCACTCCGCTGGCAAACAGCATTTCAATTACAAGCACATCTCTGTAGTGGATAAAATCCGCCAAATGACCTCTGCCTTGTTCAAATGTGTCATAGGAAAGTTCGATGCGATTTGCATATACGGCTCGAAGTATTTTATCTATATCATCTAAATTCATGACTCTAGGAAGGGTGCGCGGCTCTTTGATTCTTAGATGGAGTCTCAGAAATGGATTTATGTCAAACAGATCTTCGTCTTCAAGATAAGAAAAAAAGCCCCTGAGAGAGGCAATTTTTCGTTTGACGGTTTTAGCTGCAAATTTCTCGTTAAGATACATGATATATTCCTGTATCATGCGTTTCGTAACCTGCTTAGGCTTTAAAGACTTCATTTTCATTTCGCAAAGATAATCTCTGTATTGATATAAATCCAGCCGGTAAGCCTTCACGGTATCCTTGGAAAGTCTTTTTTCGTTCTGACATCTGTTTAAATATGGTCCGATAAAATCAATTACTGTTTTCATATTCTTCCTCCATTATATTTTTAAAAATTTAATAGCATTTTATCGAAAACATAATATTATTTTGTTAAAAACAGATTTCAAATCAAATACAAAATATGCTGTTTTATATATCCGTTAAATATTGTCGTATTTTGCATTTCTTCAGTTATAACTGAAGAAATTATATTCTATAGCTTGTTTTTAAGTTATAAACATGATATACTTTTGCAATAACTGAAAGGAGGCTTGTTCTTTCATGATTAAACGGGAAATGTATATGAGCCGCATTCGTCCATTTATCGGAACGGAACTGATAAAAGTAATGACCGG
>JAUNCY010000031.1 GCA_030526325.1 Bacillota bacterium | reverse complement strand
GTTAAAAAAGATAAACGGGATAAGCCCCTTATCCCGCGCGCGTTAAAAAAGATAAATGTGATAAGCCACTTATCCCGGTAGGAAAAAAAGCGTGAAACGGGATAAGCCCCTTATCCCCTCCGCTCCCGACCGGACCGCGATTAATAAAACTTTTCGTCCGGAAGGCGCGTCAGAGTAAAAAATTCGGCATGCTTAGTAAGGAGGAGGAGGAAACTCGCCTGATAAATAGAAATCGAGACCATGATGCCGGATTTTCCCTATATTTCTTGCGAAGAATTGTATTTTTTAAACATAAATGATATAATATAAAGCTATAAAATTCAAAAGGATAGAATTAGAGACAGAAATGAAAATAGGAAATTTGGAGTTTGACAATCCTTTTATTTTGGCACCGATGGCAGGCATAACGGACAGCACTTTTCGAAGAATCTGCAGGGAAATGGGATGCAGTCTTTCGTATTCGGAGATGGTGAGCGCAAAAGCCCTGTATTATAAAGATAAGAATACAGAGAGGCTGCTGAAAGCCACTGACGAAGAGCTTCCGATAGCCTACCAGGTCTTCGGGTCAGAGCCCGAAGTCCTGGCTTTTGCAGCAGACAGACTCAGGAACGAAAAAAACTGCATTCTGGATATAAACATGGGATGTCCCGTGCCTAAAGTAGTAAAAAACAGAGAAGGCTCCGCACTTATGAAAAACCCTGCTCTGATAAGAGAACTGGTAACAGAAACCGTAAAATATGCGGGAAAGCCCGTTACTGTAAAGATGCGCCTCGGGTGGAACGAGGACAGTATTAATGTAATAGAATGTGCGGGAGAAGCGGAGGCGGCAGGTGCCGCAGCAGTAGCCGTTCACGGCAGAACCAGGGAACAGTATTACAGCGGAAAAGCTGACTGGACCAGGATAAAAGAAGTAAAAAAACAGCTAAGCATTCCCGTCATAGGAAACGGAGATATATTCTGCGCGGAGGACGGACTTAGAATGCTTGACGAAACCGGCTGCGACATGGTCATGGTAGGAAGAGGAGCTTTGGGAAATCCCTGGATTTTCAGAGAATTAAAATCCCTATGGGAAAATAAAATAGTAGAAGAACGCCCGGATTTTTCCGAGATAATCGGACTCATGATGCGCCAGCTGGATATGATGGAAAAAGAGAAGGGCGAATATGCCGCGGTGAGAGAAATGAGGAAGCACGTAGGCTGGTATATTAAAGGAGTCCCGGGAGCCGCCTCAATCAGGCAAAATGTCAATAAAATAGATGATATAGAGCAATTAAGGTCATTCTTGACAATTTTATCCTACTAATTTATCATGTAGGATATATTGTTATTTAACTAGGGAGGGAGTTCAGAAGATGGCTGACGAATTGATTTTAACCAGAGAGGGTTATACGAAAATTGAACAGGAACATGAGTATTTGGTGTCTGTCAGAAGAAAAGAAGTTGCCGAAAGAATAAAGGAGGCAATTTCTTACGGAGATATTTCAGAAAACTCTGAATTCGATTCCGCAAAGAACGAGCAGGCTGAGCTGGAGGAGAGAATTCTCAAGCTTGAAAATATGATGAGAAATGCAACGGTAATCGAAGATGATGACATCAATCTTGAGGTTGCCAACGTAGGACTGACAATAAAGGTCAAAGACCTGGAGTTTGACGAAGAAATCGATTTTTCGATAGTAGGTTCATCCGAAATCGATCCCAGCAAAAACCTGATTTCCAACGAATCTCCTATAGGTAAAGAACTTATGGGTAAGCGAGTGGGAGATATTGTAGAGGTTGCCATACCTGACGGTTCGGTAATCAAATTTGAGGTATTAGAAATTTATAAGAAGTAGGGGACAGAAAAATGGCAGAAGAACAAAACAATGTAATCCAGGAAGAAAATTTATCGGAAGTGCTTAAGGTCAGAAGAGAAAAACTGGCAAAGCTGCAGGCAGATGGAAGAGACCCGTTCGTTGTTGAAAAATATGATGTAAGCGCATACAGCCAGGACATCAAAGACAACTTCGAGTCCTACGAAGGAAAAGAAGTATCGATTGCCGGAAGAATCATGGCAAAGAGAAGAATGGGTAAAGCCTCCTTCATCGATATTCAGGACAAAGACGGAAGAATTCAGTCGTATGTAAGAAAAGATGAAATAGGCGACAAAGAATACGAATATTTTGTGACCTATGATATCGGTGATATTGTCGGAATTAAAGGCGAAGTTTTCAAGACAAAACACGGCGAAGTATCTGTTAAAGCTCATGAGATTCTTCTTATGAGTAAATCGCTTCAGGTTCTCCCGGAAAAATTCCACGGTCTGACAGATACAGAAATCAGATACAGACAGAGATATGTTGACCTCATCGTAAATCCTGAGGTTAAAAATACATTCGTTCTCAGAACAAAGATTGTAAAAGAAATCAAGAATTTCATGGATGAAAGAGGATTCCTTGAAGTAGATACTCCGATTTTGGGAACAATTGCCGGCGGAGCTGCTGCCCGTCCGTTCATTACACATCACAATACTCTCGACATCGATATGTACATGAGAATAGCAAACGAGCTTTTCCTTAAGAGACTTATCGTCGGCGGATTTGACAGAGTATATGAAATGGGTCACATGTTCAGAAATGAAGGTATGGATCCTAAGCATAATCCTGAATATACCGCTATTGAAATGTACCAGGCATATGCGGATTACGAAGATATGATGGAACTCACAGAAAGCCTCATTTCTACAGTAGCCGAAAGAGTTCTCGGTACAACAAAGATTAATTATCAGGGAACAGAAATAGATTTTAAACCGCCTTGGAAGAGAGCTACCATGATTGAAATGGTAAGGGAGTATGCAGGCGTTGACTTTGACAAGATTACTACAGACGAAGAAGCAAGAGCAATCGCTAAGGAAAGAGGCATCGAAGATGCGGACAAGCTCAACAGAGGTAAAGCAATTGCTGCATTCTTTGAAGAATACTGCGAAGAACACCTCGTTCAGCCGATATTCATTACGCAGCATCCGGTTGAAATTTCTCCTCTCGCAAAGAGAAATCCAAAGGACCCTGCAATGACAAACAGATTCGAAGCTTTCGCAAACAGATGGGAAATTGCAAACGCGTTCTCCGAACTCAACGATCCGATCGACCAGAAGCAGAGATTTATCGATCAGCTTAAAGAAAGAGAAGCCGGAGATGATGAAGCTCATATGATGGACGAGGACTTCGTAAATGCTATAGAAGTAGGTCTTCCGCCTACAGGAGGTCTGGGCGTTGGTGTAGACAGAGTTATCATGCTCCTTACGAATGCACCGTCAATCAGAGATATCATACTCTTCCCGACAATGAAGCCTCTCGATGCTCAGGGCAAACCGGTTTCAGGTTCATCGGCATCTCAGGCTAAACCGGCATGCACAGGTGAAAAGATTGATTTTTCAAACGTGGAAATCGAACCGCTGTTCAAAGATTTCGTTGATTTTGACACATTCTCAAAATCCGATTTCAGAGCCGTGAAAGTTCTTGACTGTGAAGCAGTGAAGAAATCAAACAAGCTTCTTAAGTTCACCCTTGATGACGGAACAGGAACAGACCGAGTAATTTTAAGCGGAATCCATGAATATTATGAGCCGGAAGAACTTATCGGAAAAACATGCATTGCTATAACAAACCTTCCGCCGAGACCAATGATGGGAATCGATTCCTGCGGAATGCTTATTTCCGCAATTCACAGTGAAGGCGGCGAAGAAAGACTGCATCTCCTCATGGTTGACGACCATATCCCGGCAGGTGCAAAGCTGTATTAATTCAGGGATTAATTACGGCTAAAGCTGATACAGAATAAAATAATCAGAAAAATTAGTGAGACACGGGGCATTCCTTGTGTCTCCTTTTTTATTGACCGCGGCGGCCCGGCCGTGCGGGTGAGCAGCGGCTGCGGTAGGCCAAGCCCCGGGAAACCTGCCGGGGCCAAGCACCCGGAAACCTGCCGGGGCAAAAGAAAATGCCGGCTCGTCCGGAACATTATTCAGAAACACATGATAATAAAAAATCTCTGCTTTCGGTTGAAAAACCCCAAACGAAGTGTTAAAATACATGAGATTATGGCAGTATAATACTTATATAACATGGCCGATTCCCGGACAGATTCTTTGTTTTTCAGGATTCAGCATTCAGGCATAAGCCGGGAAGGCGCTTTAATAATAATTTAGGAGAGAAATTCAAATGAAAGATATTCAAATCAGGAAAATATTCAGAAACACAGATGAATATGCCGGCAAAGAAGTTGTTGTCAGAGGATGGGTCAGAACAAACAGAAGCTCAAATAAATTCGGATTCATAGAACTCAACGACGGAACATTCTTCAAATCGGTTCAGGTTGTATACGAACAGGATATAATTGCAAACTTTGAAGAAATTTCAAAGGCTCCGATAGCAGCGGCTCTGATGGTAAGAGGAAAGCTGGTTCTCACACCGGAAGCAAAGCAGCCTTTTGAAATCAAGGCGGAAGAAGTTGTAGTGGAAGCGGATTCCGAACCGGATTATCCTCTTCAGAAGAAGAGACACAGCATGGAATTCCTTAGAGAAATAGCGCACCTCAGACCCAGAAGCAACACATTCTCTGCGGTTTTCAGAGTGAGATCTCTCGTGGCTTATGCTATACACAGATTTTTCCAGGAAAATGATTTCGTATACGTTCATACTCCTATTATCACCGGAAGTGACTGCGAGGGTGCAGGAGAAATGTTCAGGGTAACTACTCTTGATATGGAAAATCCGGACAGAAACCCGGAAGGAACCGTAGATTATTCAAAGGATTTCTTTGGAAAGGAAACAAGTCTTACCGTGTCCGGTCAGCTTGAAGCCGAGACCTTTGCGATGGCTTTCAGAAATATTTACACATTCGGTCCTACTTTCCGTGCGGAAAATTCAAATACCGCAAGACATGCATCTGAATTCTGGATGATAGAGCCGGAAGTGGCATTTGCAGACCTTAACGATAACATGGATCTTGCGGAAGCGATGATAAAGTATATCATAAGATATGTTATGGAAAATGCACCGGAAGAAATGCAGTTTTTCAACAGCTTCATAGACAAGGGACTCATAGACAGGCTTGAAAACATAGTGAATTCCGATTTTGCCAGAATCACTTACACAGAAGCGGTTGAACTCCTTCTTAAAGCGGACAGGGAGTTCCAGTATCCTGTTGAATGGGGCATAGATCTTCAGACAGAGCATGAAAGATACATTACGGAAGAAGTGTACAAAAAACCGGTATTCGTAACAGACTATCCAAAGGATATCAAGGCGTTCTATATGAGATTGAATGATGATAATAAAACCGTTGCTGCCTGTGACCTTCTGGTTCCGGGAGTAGGAGAGATTATCGGAGGTTCCCAGAGAGAAGAGCGTTACGATGTTCTCACAAACAGAATGAAAGAACTCGGACTTAACGAGGCTGATTACTGGTGGTATCTTGACCTCAGAAAGTACGGCGGCGTAAAACATGCCGGCTACGGTCTCGGGTTTGAAAGAATCATTATGTACATTACCGGTATGTCTAATATCAGAGACGTGCTTCCGTTCCCCCGTACTCCTAAAACAGCAGAATTTTAATCCGGAAGGGAGAAGGTATATGTCGATTAACGGTGTCTTCGGACACCGTTTTTTTTGTTCATTCCCGAAGAAAATAGTATTTACGTAAATTGTTTTCAATGATATAATGAAAAAGTGTTACTCTAAGGACGGACAAAATTTAAATAAAATATATATTTCAGGAGGAATCGTAAATTATGAAGGGCTATAATGGCGACACAATCAGAAACGTTGCGCTTCTCGGACACGGCGGATGCGGAAAAACCACATTTTTAGAAGCTGCGCTTCTCTCAACAGGCGTAATCAGCAGACTCGGAAAGGTTGAAGACGGAAATACAGTTTCTGACTATGACAAAATGGAAATTGAAAAAGGTTACTCTATTTCTGCTTCTATCGTACCGGTAGAATACAACAAGGTTAAAATCAACTTTATAGATACACCGGGCTTCTTCGATTTTGTCGGCGAAGTTAACTCAGCAATGGCAGCTGTAGATGCAGCAATGATACTGGTTGACGCTTCTTCCGGTATCCAGGTCGGTACAGAAAAAGCATGGAATTCCTGCAAACACTTCAATATGCCTAAGATGTTTGTGCTTTCAAAGACAGACAAGGAAAACGTTGACGTTGATACACTGGTAGACGAACTCAAAGCTAAGTTCGGAACATCTGTTGTAACTCTGGACGATGAAGAAGCATTAATTGAAGCAATCGCTGAAACCGACGAAGAACTCATGGAAAAATACTTCGGCGGCGAAGAATTTACAGAAGAAGAATTCAACAAAGGTCTCATGAACGGCTTTGCATCAGGAAGCATAGTTCCTGTACTTAAATGCTCATCAATAAAGGGCGAAGGAATCAAAGAAGTTCTCGATGCTGCAATTAAATTCGTTCCTGCTGCAGGCGCACACGCTCCTTACACAACCGTTGACGGAAAAGAAATAGCTGCAGATCCTAACGGAAAACCTGTAGGATTCGTATTCAAGACAATTGCAGACCCGTTCCTCGGAAAAATCAACCTGGTTAAAATCGTTGCAGGTAAATTCAGCACAGGTATGGAATTATACAATGCAAGAGCTGAAAAAACCGAAAAACTCGGCTCAATGTTCTATCTCAGAGGTAAGACTCAGGGCGAATGTCCTTCTGCTGTAGCCGGAGACATCGTTGCTGTTGCAAAACTTCAGTATGCACAGACAGGAGATACCCTTTCAGAAAAAGCAAATCCTGTTGAACTTCCGGGAGTGGAATTCCCGCAGCCGGCTCTTTATATCGCTATCGAGCCTAAAGCTAAAGGCGAAGACGAAAAGGTTGGAACAGGTATCCACAAGCTCATGGAAGAAGACCCATCCTTCAGACTCGAAAGAAATGTTGAAACAAAACAGACATTATTAGGCGGCCAGGGTGAAATTCAGCTCGGAATCATCACATCTAAGCTTAAGGATAAATTCGGCGTAGAAGTTCAGAGCATTCCTCAGAAGATTGCTTACAGAGAAACAATCAAGGGAAGTTCAGATGTTCAGGGTAAACATAAGAAACAGTCCGGCGGAGCAGGCCAGTACGGTGATGTTCATATCAGATTCAGCCCGTCTCAGGAAGAATTTGAATTCTCCGAAGAACTCTTCGGCGGTTCTATTCCTAAGAACTACGTTCCTGCTATCGAAAAAGGTCTCATCGAATCAATGCAGAAGGGCCCTCTCGCAGGCTGCAAGGTAGTAAATATCAAGGCTGTATTATATGACGGTTCATATCATGATGTTGACTCCAATGAAATGGCATTCAAAATTGCTGCATCTCTGGCATTCAAAAAAGGTATCGTAGAAGCTAAACCTTGTCTCCTCGAACCTGTAATGAAGCTGGAAATCAACGTTCCTGAAGAATACATGGGAGATGTTATGGGCGACATGAATAAGAGAAGAGGTAAGATTCTCGGTATGGAACCTCAGGCAGGCGGCGGCCAGAAGCTTATGGCAGAAGCTCCTCAGGCAGAACTCTTTGACTATGCTATAGTGCTCAGATCCATGACACAGGCAAGAGGAAGCTTTGTAATGAGCTTTGAAAGATACGAGGAAGTTCCTGCACATCTCGCTGACAAAATTATCAAGGAATATCAGGCAGAACAGGAATAATTTAATATTTGAACTTACGGGAGCCTTTTGGCTCCCTTTGTTTTTTTGAAGAAATCTGTGTATATTCCTGAAGGAACCGTCTGCACATGGATTATTTTTAAATGTCGACTTCTTTTTCTTGATAATTTTTTATTTATCGAATATAATAAAGTCAAAGAAAGTCAATTTATTGACCCCGAAGGAGGGAGAGATATGGCCAAAATGAGTGACCTCATTGAGGTGTTTATAAAAGAACTCCTTGAAGACAGCGTTGGAGACCCGGTGGAAATACAGAGAAATGAACTGGCCGGATATTTTAAATGTGCGCCGTCTCAGATTAATTATGTCCTGACTACCAGGTTTTCTATGGACAAGGGATATCTTATAGAAAGCCAGCGGGGCGGAGGCGGCTCAATCAAGATAATAAAGCTCGAAATGTCTGAGGAGGACTTTCTGGTAAATGTGTTAAAAGAAATAGGGGACAGCATCACAAAGCTGAAGGCAGACCAGATTGTGGACCTGGTCATGGACAGAAACATGATCAGCGAGAGGGAGGCCAGACTCATAAAGTCGGCTACTGCAGACAGGTCTATTTCCGCACCTGTAAACATAAAGAATGAGATAAGGGCGGGAATACTAAAAGGAATGCTTTTGTCGGTGAGTGAGGGCTAGTAAAAAGGAAGGGATTTTAATGGAAATATACGGAAAATTCACGGAAGGCGCGAAGCGCGCCATTGATATTGCGAAAAGCGAGGCTGCGGCTATGGGCCACAGTCTTATCGGAAGCGAGCATCTGTTTCTGGGGATTCTGAGGCAGGAGAGCCCGCTGACTTCAGCCTTTGAAAATGCAGGAATAACGGCAGATATTGTAAAAAACAGGATAATCGATTTAGTGGGAGACGGAAGCGGAACTGCCACAAAGCTCTTGGGCTTTTCACAGCGCACCATGCAGATATTTGAAATAAGTCATCTCACCTGCAGGCAGATGGGGAAGGAAGCAATCGGAATCGAGCATCTGATGGTGGGAATAATCAGAGAGGGAAAAGGAATCGCGGTCAAGATACTGAACGATATGAATGTTAACCTGACCCGACTCGAAAAAGATATCCTTGAGATAAGCAAAAGGGCTGAAAAAGAAGAAAAAAAGGCTAAAGAAAATGAAAAAAGCATCCTTAGAAAGTACGGTGTGAACCTTACTGAGGAGGCCGGAGCAGGAAAACTCGATCCGGTTGTGGGCAGAGAAAAAGAAATTGAGAGAGTTATACAGATACTCAGCAGAAGAACCAAGAACAACCCGTGTCTCGTGGGAGAACCGGGCGTAGGAAAAACCGCAGTTGCCGAAGGACTGGCTCAAAAGATATGCGCAGGGGATGTCCCTGACAACCTCAGAGGAAAGAAACTCATATCACTGGATATGCCCGGAATACTGGCGGGAGCGAAATTCAGGGGTGAATTTGAGGAAAGAATGAAACAGGCTTTAAACGAGGCCAAAAAAGACGGAAAGGTAATTCTGTTCATAGATGAAATGCACACGATAATTGGCGCAGGAGGAGGAGAAGGCTCCATAGATGCGTCAAATATACTGAAGCCTGCCCTCAGCCGGGGAGAAATTCAGGTAATAGGAGCCACAACATTCAGTGAATACAGAAAGAAAGTGGAAAAAGACCCTGCTCTTGAAAGAAGATTCCAACAGGTACAGGTAGACGAACCTACCCTTACTGACGCGGTTGCTATTCTTTCGGGACTCAAGGAGGAATATGAAAAACACCACAGCGTAAAGATTACCGATAAAGCGATTTTCTCTGCAGTAAGTCTGTCTGCCAGATATATTCCTGACAGGTTCCTGCCGGATAAAGCAGTGGATCTGATGGATGAGGCGGCTGCGAGAATCAGACTCAACACCTATGTTAAACCTGATGAGGTAATAGAAATGGAGGATGAGCTTACAGAGATTCTTGCGGCAAAAGAGGAGGCAATTCAGAAACAGGATTTCGAGGCTGCTGCTGCTCTGAGAGACCGTGAACAGGAATTAAACGAAAAGATTCAGGCGGCGGAAGCTGAGATGAAGGAGATGTATGCCGACAAAGCGGTGGTAACCGAGGAGGATATCGCGTCGATAATTTCCGGATGGACCGGCATTCCTGTTGAAAAGCTCAACCAGAGCGAAACAGAAAAGCTGCTGAATATAGAAGATACTTTAAAATCGAGGATAATAGGTCAAGAGGAACCGATAATTGCCATATCCAGAGCGGTAAGGCGGGCCAGAGTCGGACTGAAGGATCCGAAACGACCGGTAGGGTCATTCCTTTTCCTGGGACCCACAGGAGTTGGAAAAACAGAACTGTGCAAGGCTCTTGCCGAGGCTCTGTTCGGAGATGAAAATGCAATAATACGTCTCGACATGTCGGAGTACATGGAGAAGCATTCCGTGTCCAAAATTATCGGATCGCCTCCGGGTTATGTGGGATACGAAGAGGGCGGTCAGCTTTGCGAACGGATAAGAAGAAAGCCTTATTCTGTCGTGCTTCTGGACGAAATAGAAAAAGCTCATCCGGACGTGTTCAATATTCTGCTTCAGATGCTTGAAGACGGGAAGCTCTCTGATTCAAAAGGAAAAACCGCGGATTTCAAGAATTCGGTAATAATTATGACGTCCAATGTGGGAGCTCACTCCATAAAAAAACAGAAGTCAATGGGATTCTCGGCGGGAGACGATTTGGATGAGAAGATGAATGCTTATGAAAAAATGAAGGATAACATTCTTGAACAGCTGAACAAGACCTTCCGGCCCGAATTCTTAAACAGGCTTGACGAGGTAATCGTGTTCCACAGTCTGGACAGACCGGAGATAAAGAAGATAATTGATTTGATGGTGGAGGACCTTAAAAAGAGGGCGTCAAAACTTAAGATGAACCTTGAGATAACCGATGCGGCAAAGGATCTCATTTTCAGGGAGGGATTCGATGAAAAATACGGAGCAAGGCCTCTCAGAAGAACAATAACCAGACTTATAGAAGACAAGTTTGCCGAGGCAATCCTGAGAGGGGATCTGGCAATTGGCGACACGGCTCTGGTGGACGCAAAGGATGACCGCATAATATTCGTCAAGGAGGAAGTGCTGAATGGCTAAAAAACCTCAGACTGTTTTCGTCTGCAGCGAATGCGGATATGAAAGTCCTAAATGGATGGGGCAGTGCATATGCGGCGCATGGAACACTTTCACAGAGGAAAAAATTTCCGATACGACGGCGTCGGGTCTGTCTGCCGGTTCGGCAAAAAGAAAGGCTTCAAAGCCGGAACCGATAGGGAAAATAAAATCCCTGGATGCAGAGAGACTGGACACCGGAATAGGAGAACTCAACAGAGTGCTGGGCGGGGGAGTAGTGAAAGGCTCCCTTACCCTGATTTCCGGAGAGCCGGGAATCGGGAAATCCACCATAATATTGCAGGCGGCGGCCGGAATTGCCGAAAGATATGGCAAGGTGCTTTATGTGAGCGGCGAGGAGTCGCCTGAACAGATAAAAATAAGAGCTGACAGGATAGGGGGAGTTTCCGAAGAACTGTATATTTTGTCGGAAACTGAACTGGAGGCTGTTTCGGAAGCCGTGAGCAGCATGAATCCGGCATTTCTGATAATTGATTCTGTCCAGACAATCTATACTTCACAGCTGACGTCTGCGGCGGGCAGCGTATCTCAGGTCAGGGCATGCACCGCCGAAATTATGAGAACCGCAAAGGAAAAAAATATCCCTGTGTTCATCGTTGCTCACGTTACAAAGTCCGGGGAACTTGCGGGTCCTAAAATTGTTGAGCATCTTGTGGATACGGTTCTGAATTTCGTGGGAGAGCGAAACCAGGGTTTCAGAATTATGAGATCCTTCAAGAATCGTTTCGGAAATACCAGCGAAATAGGCGCTTTTGAAATGACCAGAGACGGACTGAAGGAAATAGGGGACCTGTCGCTGAGTCTTTTGGAGGAATCTTCGAAAGGTGCAGAGGGAGCGGTTACAACCGCCGTTTATGAAGGCTCCAGACCTTTGCTTCTTGAGGTTCAGGCGCTGGTGACCGCATCAGGACTGGGCTTTGCAAGGAGAAGCGGCATAGGAATAGATTCGGGACGGCTGAATATGATTATTGCCGTACTTGAGAAAAGAACGGGAATTAACCTTATGAGCAGTGACATTTATGTAAATGTTGCAGGCGGAATGAAGCCGGAAGGAACATCTATAGATCTGGCCGCTGCTGTAGCTGTTTTCTCTGCGGCTGTGGGAAAACCTGTCAGGGATCCGGGTACTATAATAATGGGGGAACTGGGTCTCACCGGAGAGCTTCGGGGAGTGCCCCAGCCGGAACGTATCGCGGGAGAAGCTGTGAGAATGGGCTTCAGAAAAATAATCCTTCCGTTAAAGAATAAAGAAAAATGGACCGGCCATGAAAATATCGAGGTCATCGGTGCCGGGGATATTATGGAAGCGGTTAATTTGGCACTGGAGGATTGACATTGATTTAAAATTTAAGGTATACTGAAAGTTAATAGTGGAGGTATACGGTATGTTTGAGGTTGGAGATAAAGTAGTTTACCCCATGCATGGAGCAGGGATAATAGAAAAGATAGAGACAAAAAAGATTCTCGAAAAAGAGCGGGAGTATTACATTATGAAGATACCCTTTGGGGATATGAACGTAATGATTCCTGTTGACAACAGCGAAAATATCGGCATGAGAAGCGTTGTCTCCACTGAAACAATCGACGAGGTAATGGCTCTTCTGGGCGGGAGAGTTTCGGACATGCCCGAAAACTGGAACAAGCGTTACCGTGAAAATGTTGTCAGACTGAAGAGCGGAGATATTTTCAGCGTGGCAGAGGTTGTAAGAAATCTTATGGTATCCGAAAAAGTAAAAGGCCTTTCCACCGGGGAAAGGAAAATGCTTCTCAATGCCAGACAGATTCTTATAAGCGAAATGGTATTGGTAAGAGGTATTAACATTGAAGAAGCTGAATATCAGATAGAGCAGGCGGTATTCGGCGAGGCAGTAAAAGGATAGAAAATGATAAACAAATTTGTTAGGATTTTGGTTACGGCTGTCGGGGGATTGTTCGGCTATTGCTTAGGCTCCGTAATTTATATGCTGGCGGCATCAACATATACAGACGGAGTATCGCCGGAATTTTCGGTACTGCGGATTGCGGTGCCTGTGGCTTTTACCTCTCTTTGCGGAATTCTTGCTTTCATGCTGGCTCCGGGAATTAAAAGAAACTGGAGTATGATGGGCAAGCGAATAGAGAAGGATATGGAAAGGATTTCCGTGCCTGAACTTCTCAGCGGAGTAGTGGGACTTATTATAGGCCTTGTGATTTCGTATCTTTTGTCGGGGCTGTTCAGCGAAATTGAAACACTTCATCTCGGGATGGCGCTTACGATTCTGACTTACATATTGTTATGCTGCTTATGTGTATTTGTGGCGACAAGAATTGTCAGAAGCAGGATAAATTCAAAAAACATGGGAGAACTGAAAAAATCTCCGATTCTGGCTGCCTTTGCAGGGAAAAGCAAAGGAGGAAGAGAGAACCGGGAGGCCGTTCCCAAGATTCTTGATACCAGCGTTTTGATTGACGGAAGAATTACAGACATCATGAAAACCGGATTTGTGGAAGGAAAGATAATCATCCCCGAATTCGTGCTGACGGAACTCAGACACCTGTCGGATTCCGCGGATCCCATGAAAAAAATCAGAGGCAGAAGGGGTCTGGAAATACTGAAAGAGATACAGGCCTTTTATGGAATAGAAATATATAATACCTACAGCGACAAGGACTGGGACGGAGCCGAAGAGGTGGATATAAAGCTGCTCAGACTGGCTCAGAAAATGGGAGGCAAGGTAATAACAAATGACTTCAACCTGATTCAGGTTGCCGAGATTCAGGAAATTCCGGTACTGAACATCAACGATGTAGTGAAAGCTCTGCGACCTGTTATTATTCCGGGAGAGACTCTGAGAGTGCAGGTAATAAGAGAAGGCAGAGAGAACAATCAGGGCGTAGGATATCTTGACGACGGAACAATGATTGTAGTTGAAGGCGGGCGTCATCTTATAGGCAAAGACGTAAGCACAGAGGTTAGCAGTGTGCTTCAGACTGCATCCGGCAGAATGATATTTGTCAAGCCCAAAAAATCATAGATAATTTAGGCAGAAGAGGGCGGATTATATATCCGCCCCTTAGTGTTTGAGAGGATAATGCGTATATGTATAAAGGAAGAACAGTAAGCGTCGTAATTGCCGCTGCGGGGAGCGGAAGAAGAATGGGAACTGGTTCAAAAAACAAGGTGTACATAGAAATAGGCGGGAAGACGATTCTGGAAAGAACTTTTGAGGCCTTTGAAAACAATGCTTTTGTTGACCGTATATTTGCGGCGGTCAGGGAAGAAGACCTGGATTTCTGCAGAGAAAACGTCCTGAGAGCCGACAGACATCCCAAGCTGGGAGGACTTACGGCGGGAGGAACCGAGCGCTGTATTTCGGTTTATAAAGCGCTGGAAAAAACAGAAGATGAGGATATTGTGCTGATTCATGACGGGGCCAGACCTTTTGTGGATGATGAAACAATAAATCTGTGCATAGAAGGAGCAGCGGAACACGGATGCTGCGCTGCAGGAGTTCCGGTAAAGGATACAATAAAAGCGGTTGACAACGGAGTGGTGTCGGAAACTCCCGACAGAAGCAGACTTTATGCAGTCCATACACCTCAGGCATTCATAGCGGAAGAAATTAAAGAATGCATGAAAGCGGGCATTGAAGAGGGTTTTTACGGCACTGATGAAGCCGTTTTCGCTGAAAAACAAGGAAAAAAAGTATTTATTGTTGCGAGTAAATATGATAATATTAAAGTTACTACTTCCGATGATTTAATTATTGCGGAAGCGGTTTTAGCAAAAAGAAAAAATCGGGAATAAGATATGTTTATTGGAATCGGTTATGACGCACATCGTTTAATAGAGGGAAGAAAGCTGGTTCTCGGCGGGGTGGATATACCTTATAATAAAGGTCTCGAAGCTCATTCCGACGGGGATGTGGTTGTTCATGCGATTATGGATGCTCTTCTGGGCGCCTGCGGTCTGGGTGATATAGGAACTCATTTCCCGGATACGGATGACCGGTATAAAGACATATCAAGTATTGAACTTCTCGGGAAAGTAGGCAGGATTATGGAAAAAGAGGGATACAGAGCTGTGAACGTGGATGCGGTGATTGTGGCTCAGGCTCCCAGAATCTCACCTCATTCTGAATTCATGAAAATAAATATTGCCCAAGCTCTGGGGCTCAGTCCCGCAAGGGTGAACATTAAAGCAACGACAACGGAAAAAATGGGCTTTGAAGGCCGAGGAGAAGGCATATCGGCTCAGGCTGCAGCCTGTGTTGAACCGGCATGAGCAGCACGAAGATGATATTATTTTACATTGAATAACAAAGAGAGAAAAAAGGAGAAATATTACCATGAAGATGTCACAGATGCACATTCATACATTAAGAGAAGTACCTACAGAAGCTGAAATCGACAGCCATATTCTTATGCTCAGAGCGGGCATGATTAAGAAACTGGTTTCCGGCGTATATAATTTCATGCCTTTCGGAAGAAGAGTAGTTAATAAGATGGAGCAGATTGTAAGAGAAGAAATGGACGCTAAAGGCGCTCAGGAAATTCTCTGTTCCGCACTTCATCCTGCAGAACTTTGGGAAGAATCCGGAAGATGGTATAAATACGGACCGGAACTTTTCAGACTTAAGGACAGAGCAGACAGAGATTTCTGCCTCGGACCTACACACGAAGAAGTATTCACAGCTATCGTAAGAGACGAAGTAAGCTCACACAGACAGCTTCCGCTGAACCTTTATCAGATTCAGACAAAGTACAGAGACGAAAAAAGACCTAGATTCGGACTTATGAGAGGCAGAGAATTCATAATGAAGGATGCTTATTCCTTTGACAGAGACAAAGAAGGCCTCGAAAAGAGCTATGACGATATGTATGATGCATACGAAAGAGTATTCACAAGATGCGACCTTAACTTCAGAGCGGTAGAGGCTGACAACGGAGCTATCGGCGGCAGCGCTTCTCATGAATTCTGTGCACTTTCAGCTGTAGGCGAAAGTGAAATCGGTTACTGCGACGATTGTGATGTGGCAGCAACAACAGAAAGATTCGAATGTGTGGACGATCCTGAAGAAACAGAAGAAATGAAGGAACCTGTTGACGAACTCACACCGGAATGCAAGACAATAGAAGATGTTGCCGAATATCTCGGACTTCCTGCAACAAAAACATTAAAAGCCCTCATGTATAAAGCTGAAGGAAACTACTATGTTGCATTTGTAAGAGGCGACAGAGAACTCAACGAAACAAAGCTCATAAACGCTATAAACGTTCCGGAATTTGCTCTCGAATTTGCGGAAGAATCCGAAATAGAAGAGATTCTCGGCGGTGTTGCAGGCTTTACAGGCCCTGTAGGACTCAAAAACTGCACAATCGTTGTAGACAGCGAAGTAACAAAGATGAGAAACCTTTGCGCAGGGGCAAATAAAGAAGGGTATCATACATTAAATCTTAACTACGGAAGAGATTACAAGGCTGATATCGTATGCGACCTCAAACTCGTAAAGGAAGGCTATACATGTCCTAAGTGCGGCGGAAAGGTTAAGCTCGCAAGAGGAACAGAAGTCGGTCAGGTATTCAAACTCGGAACAAAATACAGCGAATCCATGGGAGCATATTTCAGAGATGAAAATATGCAGGAACAGCTGATTGAAATGGGATGCTACGGCATAGGAATCACAAGAACTCCTGCCGCAGTTGTTGAACAGTATCACGACGAAGACGGAATCATCTGGCCTGTATCACTGGCTCCGTATCATGTTGTTGTTACTGTTGTAAATATTAAAGACGAAACACAGATGAAGGTCGGCATGGAAATTCATGACGCTCTGGCAAAAGAAGGAATAGAAGTTCTTATCGATGACAGAGACGAAAGAGTAGGAGTAAAATTCAAGGACGCTGATCTTATCGGATTCCCTGTAAGAATCACAGTAGGCAAAAAAGCAGGAGAGGATGTAGTTGAATACAAACTCAGAAAAGAAGCTGATATTACAGAAATGAGCAAACAGGAATCCATTGATACTGCTGTTAAATTTATCAGAGACGAGCTGGTAAGACTCGGTCACAAAGAATAATTTCATTAGAAGGAGATACAAGAATGAGTAATCCTATAGTTACCATAGAAATGGAAAACGGAAAGGTAATGAAGGCAGAGCTTTATCCGGAGCTCGCGCCTATATCCGTAAATAATTTTGTAAACCTGGTACAGAAAGGTTTTTATGACGGAATAATCTTCCACAGAGTAATTCCGGGATTCATGATTCAGGGAGGTGACCCGACGGGGACCGGCACAAGCGGCCCCGGATACTGTATCAGAGGCGAATTCGCGGCAAACGGTTATGAGAACAATATTAAACATGAAAGAGGTATTCTTTCCATGGCAAGAGCTGCAAGCTATGACAGCGCAGGTTCACAGTTCTTTATAATGGTTGAAGCGGCACCTCATCTTAACGGACAGTATGCTGCTTTCGGAAAGGTTATCGAAGGCATAGAGGTTGCGGATGAAATCGTGTCAGTGGAAACAAATTACAGGGATAAACCTCTCGAAGATCAGAGGATGAAAAAAGTCACCGTTGAAACCTTCGGCGTGGAATATCCGGAACCTGTAAAGCTTACGGGAAGATAGCATCGGCGGCAGTTTAAGACTGCGGCTCGGCCGGCAATGGCGGAAACCGGATTATCTGCCGGCAAAATCTGCGGCGGCCGGAAACGAATGCCTCGCATAGTGTATGACTGCAATGGAGGAAAGCTGATGAAAATTTATAACACATTGACAAGAACAAAACAGGAATTTGTTCCTATTGATGAAAACGAGATAAAGATATATGTATGCGGACCTACTGTATACAATTATTTCCACATAGGGAATGCCAGACCTTTTGTTGTCTTTGACACACTGAGAAAGTATCTGGAATACAGAGGCAAAAAAGTCAAATTTGTACAGAACTTCACGGATGTTGACGACAAGATTTTAAAGCGCGCAAACGAGGAGGGAATAACTCCTCTGGAAGTCGGCGAAAAATACATTAAAGAGTATTTCAAGGATGCTCAGGCACTTAACGTAAAGAAAGCTACCGTTCATCCGAGAGTAACGGAGAACATGAAGGAGATAATAGATTTTGTACAGCTTCTTATTGACAAGGGCTATGCTTATGAATCTGAAGGTGATGTTTATTACAATACCAGAATGTTCAAGGATTACGGAAAACTCTCAAAGCAGAATATAGAAGATCTGGAGCTCGGCGCAAGAATAGAAGTGGGCGAAAAGAAAAAGGATCCTCTGGATTTTGCGCTGTGGAAGGCCCAGAAGGAAGGCGAAGGTCTTGCATGGGAGTCCCCGTGGGGAATGGGAAGACCGGGATGGCATATCGAATGCTCGGTAATGTCAACAAAATATCTGGGTGAAACTATTGATATTCATGCCGGCGGTCAGGATCTTACTTTCCCTCATCATGAAAACGAAATCGCCCAGACTGAAGCGGCAACAGGAAAGCCTTTTGCAAACTACTGGATGCATAACGGCTATATCACAATAGACAATGAGAAGATGTCCAAGTCAAAAGGCAATTTCTTTACCGTAAGAGATATTCTTCAGGAATATGAGGGCGAGGTCATGAGATTCTTCCTGCTTTCGGGTCATTACAGAAGCCCTATCAACTTCAGCAGAGATTTGATGGATCAGGCCAGAAACGGACTTGCCAGAATGAGAAATGCCGTAAGCAATCTCAAGCATCTGATAAATACGGGATCCGGAAATATGACGGCGGATGAGGCGGAGAAATTCAAAGCCCTTGAAGGGTACCGCGATAAATTCATTACGGCAATGGATGACGACCTGAACACTGCTGATGCCATCAGTGCAGTGTTTGAACTGATAAAGGATATCAACACATACGTTAAAGACGGCGCATCTGCGGAATTTGCAGATAAATGTCTGAAGCTGCTGACAGAGCTTACGGATGTGCTGGGTCTTCTTCAGAATAAGGAAGAAGAGGACGGCGGTGTGGATGAAGAACTTCAGAAGCTGATTGACGAACGTCAGGCTGCAAGAAAGGCCAAAGATTTTAAGCGTGCGGATGAAATCCGTGACATGCTTAAAGCTCAGGGCATAATTCTTGAGGATACACCTCAGGGAGTAAAAGTTACAAGAGTATAGAGCACAGGGAGCTCATTGAGCTCCCTTGTTTTGCAGACGGAGATAATCGATGAAATTTCTGGTTGTAAGCGACACCCACGGCAATGCAGACAAAGCTGCAGAGATATACGACAAAGGGGATTTTGACGGGATAATTCACCTGGGAGATCTGGCTTCCGATGCTGAACGGATAAAGAGAATGACAGGTGCCTGGGTCATAAATGTAAAAGGCAATATGGACGGGGATTATTCCGACAGAAACTACAAGGTGCTTAAAACCGACGGCGGCAGAATTCTTCTGACACACGGTCACAAAGAAAGAGTGAAGCAGGGCCTTTCGGCACTGATGTACCGGGCGGAGGAACTGGAATGCAGCGCGGTTTTTTTCGGGCACACCCATCAGGCATTGTATATTGAAGAAGGCGAAATTAAACTTTTCAATCCGGGAAGCCTGACTTATCCCTATGGAATGGAAAGGCCTTCGTACGGGATTGCGGAGATAGATGAAGACGGTGAGCTAAACTGCGGTATAGTATATGTTTAACGGAGAACTGTGCTATGGGTAAATTTATTGTAATAGAAGGAATGGATGGGTCCGGAAAGTCCACCCAGACAAAAAAACTGTTTGATTATCTGACAGGAATGGGGCTGAAGGTAAAAACCTTTCATTTCCCGTCAGGAGAGGGCTTCTACGGAAATCTGGTGAACTCGTTTCTCCGGGGAGATTTCGGAAGAGCAGAGGAAGTGGATCCATATTTCGCGGCCTTTGTTTTTGCCGGAGACAGAAAATCAATGGCGGAAAAAGTTGAGGAATGGCTGAAGGAATACGATATTGTTCTTATGGACAGATATGTATACTCCAATGCGGCTTATCAATGCGCAAAGGTTCGCAGCCCGAAGGAACAGAAAAAGCTGAGGGAATGGATATTCAGACTGGAGTTTGAGGTGTTTGATATACCGAGACCGGATATGTCTATATTTCTCGGTGTTCCGGTGTCCTTTGTAAGACACCAGCTTGAACGGGAGCGTACGGGAGATGAAAGAGCATATCTTGAAGGTAAGGAAGATATCCACGAAAAGGACATGAATCTGCAGTACAGGGTAGGAGAGCAGTACAGAATAATGTGCGGCGAAGACCGGGGAATGTACCTGCTGGATTGTACAAACGACAACGGACATATGCTTTCGGGAGACAGGATTCACAAGAAAATAATCATGCTGCTTAAAGAAAATGATATTTTTTAACGGAGGAATAGATATGAGTAAAAGAGTAGATTCGGCAATTGAAAAATTTGTGGGAGGATATAACTGCTCCCAGGCTGTTCTGAGTGCATACTGTGATCTTTACGGCATAGACGAAGTGGCTGCATTTAAGCTTGCGGAAGGCTTCGGTCTGGGAATGGGCGGCTTCAAGGATGAATGCGGCGCGGTTACGGGAATGTTTATGGTGCTGGGACTTGAGAACAGCGACGGCGAGCTTGGAAAGGGCACATCAAAGCAGAGCACATATGCACAGATTCGTGAATGCGGTGAAGCTTTCAAGGCTGAATTCGGCACCATGATGTGCGGAGAGCTTCTTCGAAAGGAAAGAGATCTCAAGGCGGCGGCATCTCAGGAAGAGATAGATAAGTCAAACGGAAAGAATCTTATCTGTATTAAATGCGTTGAATGCGCAGCTAAAATTCTCGCGGATAAATTAGGCGATAAATAGAGAGGAAAACAGATGATAACAGGCAAACAGAGAAGTTTTCTTAAAGGTCTGGCTCAGAAAACCGATCCGACCGTGTATATAGGAAAACAGGGAATCACGGAGAATGTGATAAAAGAAATGGAAACCGGCTTTGAAACCAGAGAACTGGTTAAAGTTAAGCTCCAGGAAGGCTGTATGATGGATGCCAAGGAAGCTGCAAATATGGTTGCAGAGGCTACAGGAGCAGAATTCGTACAGGCAATAGGTCGTAAATTTGTGCTTTATAGAGAATCTAAGGAAAATAAACAGATTGTTTTGCCGAGATAATTATTCAGCCCTCGGAGCCGGAAGAAAATGTCAGTATTTCTTCGACGGCGCGGGGGCTTTGTATTTGAATCAGAACACGTATGCAGGCTCAGTACTGCGTTATTTTTTTGTCCCGGAGCGCTTAAACAGCAGGAACAGACCCAGAACAAGCAGTATGGACTGAGTGGTCAAAGGTGCAGCCCATACACCGGACAGCCCGAAAAGTTCGGGAAGTATAATCAGAAGTGCAGGCATTAATATAAGTCCTTCGGAATAGACAATGACGGAGGCTCCGAAAGGACGGTTCACCGCATAAAGGAAATCGGCGGTGGTTCTGGAAAAACCGTAGAGGGGCATTACTGCCGCAAATACAGGCATAATCTCCAATAGCAGCATAGTGGTTTCCGGACCTGTATTGTATAAAAATGCGATGGTGCCGGAGAAATAAATGAGGCACACGGCTCCCGTCAGTCCGACCGCTATATTTATTGCAAAGGTCAGTGCAGCGGTTTTTAATACCACCGGTCTTTCTCCCTTTCCTGTGTTGAAACTGAGAATAGGCTGCGCTCCTTCGCTTATACCCTGAATGATTAGCTGAATTATAGAAAGAACATAGGATATGACCGCATATGCGGCAACTGCTGTGTCTCCTCCCATGCGCAGAGCCTGCAGGTTTATGAGCAGGATTGAAATTGACGGAAGTATAGTAAGTCCGAAGGGTGAAATTCCGATTTTAAGGATTTTCCGGACAATTCCGGCCTTCAGCTTAAGACAGGACACAGGAAGCCGGTTCTTTTTTATAAGAAAGAAAATAACAAACGGAACCGCCGAAACGGCTTCGCCACTTATGGTTGCCAGAGCTGCTCCCCTGACTCCCATGGAAAGGTGCATAACCAGATACCAGTCCATTACTATATTGACTATACAGCCGGCGATTATAGATATCATTACCCCTACAGGTTTTCCGAGACTCCTTATTATGGGCATAAGTCCGCAGCCGCCTATCTGGAAAGCGGCACCCATTGCAAGAGTTCTCAAATACAGAATTCCGTATTCGCGGGTCAGCCCTTCCGCGCCCATGGCAGTTATTATGATATCGGCAAAGGAGAAAATAAATGCTGTAACTGCAACGGCAGTTATTATTATCATGGAGAAAGCTGTGCCGATGGTATTGTTTGATTCTGCAAATCGGCCTTCTCCTCTTCGTATGCTGCTTATTACGCTGCCGCCCATCCCGAGACCTGCTCCCGCCGCGTAGGTTACCGAGGCCACAGGCCATGCGAGATTTACTGCAGCGAGACCCAGATCGCCCACGGTCTGGCCGATGAAATACCCGTCGACTATGGAATATATTCCTGTTAGAGTGAAGGAAATCACGGAAGGTATGATATATTTCAGATAGTTTTTGTAAAACATATATTGCCCCTTAAAAATTTTGTGCAGGACACATTATACAAAAAATATACGATAAAGAAAACCTTTTTTTCCGTATTTAATATGCTGTTCGGGATAATTCAAAGAAAAACGCAGGCAGAGAAGGCAATATGGCAATGCTCTGAATTATGTGATATAATTTAAAATTATTTAACTGAGGTCGTGTAAATGTTTGGAATATTAAAGAATCATAAAGCGCCGGAGGATCCGGCAAGAATGAACGAAATAGTGCTGGCATATCTTGGAGACTGCGTCTACGAACTATATGTGAGAAACCTTTCCGTGGAGACGGGAGAGCCCAGAGTATATGTGCTGAACAGGATGTCGTCGGAAAGATCAAAAGCCTCGTATCAGGCGGCGGCTCTTAAAAAAATCTCTGTTTCCCTTGACGATACGGAAGCGGGGATAGTGAGAAGAGCCAGGAACAAGAAAATAACCTCCAAACCTAAAAACGCAGACCCGATGGATTATAAAGCAGCCACAGCCTTTGAAGCCCTTGTAGGCTATCTTTATCTTACCGGGCAGACCGACAGAATGGAGTATATTATAGGGCTGGCTTTGAACGAATACGAACAGCAGCAGGCAGAGACGGAAGGATAAGGAAGGTGCGGATATGAGCAAAGCAGATGTAATTTTTAAAAAAATGTGCAGAGATATTCTGGACAACGGTTTTTCTTCTGAGGGACAGACCGTAAGACCAAAATGGGAGGACGGCACTCCCGCCCATACAATAAAGCAGTTCGGCGTAGTAAACCGGTATAATCTTGCGGAAGAGTTTCCGGCTCTGACTCTAAGACCTACTGCGATGAAATCCGCTTTTGATGAGATACTGTGGATATGGCAGAAGAAATCCAATGCCGTTAAAGACCTGAACAGCCATATCTGGGACGAATGGGCCGGCGATGACGGAACCATAGGGAAGGCATACGGCTATCAGCTGGGCGTAAAATATAAATTTGCCCAGGGAGAGATGGACCAGGTGGACAATGTTCTGTGGCAGCTTAAAAACACTCCCTACAGCAGAAGGATAATGACAAGCATATATAATTTCGGGGATTTGTCTGAGATGAATCTTGAACCCTGCGCATACAGCATGACTTTTAATGTTACGGGAAATACTCTTAACGGAATTCTCAATCAGCGCTCACAGGATGTGCTGGTGGCAAATAACTGGAATGTAGTGCAGTATTCGCTGCTTCTGATGATGTTTGCCCAGGTTTCGGGACTTGAGGCCGGGGAACTAGTTCACGTGATAGCTGATGCTCATATTTATGACAGACACGTGCCTCTCGTGAGGGATATGCTTGAAAGACCTGAATTTGCGGCTCCGAAAGTATCTCTGAATCCGGAAATCAGAAATTTCTATGATTTCACAGTGGCGGATCTGATGGTGGAGAATTACGAAACCAACCCGCAGATTAAGAATATTCCGGTGGCAGTATAGTAACGGAGGGAATTATGGAGATAAACACTATTGTTGCGGTTGATGAAAAATGGGGAATAGGCAGGGACAACGACATGCTGTTCAGCATTCCCGATGATATGAAATATTTCAGGAAAACCACTCTGGGAACCCTTGTGGTATACGGGAAAAACAATCTTCTGTCATTTCCGGGAGGGAAGCCTCTGCCGAAAAGAAGAAATGTTATACTGTCTTCATCTCTGGAACCTTCAGAGGAATACGAAGTTGTGAGAAATGTCGGCGAACTTTTTGCGCTTCTACGTGAAGAAAAAGAGAGAAAGATTTTTATTATTGGCGGCGCTATGGTTTATGAGGAACTGCTGCCTTACTGCAAGAATGCTTATGTCACGAAAATGTTCCGGGATTTTAACGGGGAGAAATTCTTCCCGAATCTGGACGAACTTCCGGAATGGAAGCTTGCGGAAGAAGGCGCACATATGGATTATGAAGGACTCGAATATTGTTTCACCAGATATGAGAACCGTTCCGTAAAAAACTATGAGGAATAACAGACAGACGGAGGAATTATGAATACTGATTTGATTATTGGCAGAAATCCCGTAACGGAAGCCCTCAGAAGCGGCCGAACCGTTGAA
>JAUNCY010000077.1 GCA_030526325.1 Bacillota bacterium | reverse complement strand
GACAAAAATAATGTTAGCCGAAATATTTTCGTTTGCCAATAATTGTTTATTATATAAAGCAAGGGGGATGATATAAATGACAAATGAAGACTTTCTATTGGGCGGTAAGATTCACGAGGTTTTGCTTGAAATCGGCATTCCTTCAAATCTTCTTGGTTTCATGTACATTACTTATGCAGTTCAGCTGCTGATATGTAATCAGGAATATTTGAAAAATCTTTCCAGCAGACTTTATGTTGATGTGGCTGCGAAATTCAACACCAATGCAGCATGTGTCGAAAGGTGCATAAGACATGCTATTTCAGTAGGGTGGACCACCGGAAATATAGACGTCATACATCATATTTTCAAAAACAGTGTTAACCCCATGAAAGGAAGTCCCACCAACTCACAGTTTCTGTCCAGGATGTTTTTCTACATGAACAGCATCAGCTGAACAGGGACTTGACATACAGAAATTTTGCCGGAGAAATATTCTCCGGCAAAATAATCATCTGTATATGTATTTATAACTCAAACTGTTTTTTCTGCTCTTGTTTTTCTTTTTATTCCTGTACATATCGTTGTCAGCGGTTTCCTTTACTTCCAAGGCATTGTCTCCGGCCTTAAACTCCGCATATCCGATTGACACGTCCGGAAGAAAACTCAGTCTCTTTTTTCTTGATTCCAGTTCCTTGTTGAACATTCTCAGGCATCTTTCCGTATCTGCTTTTTCATCCAGAATTACGCAGAACTCATCGCCTCCGATTCTGTAGCACAGTCCATGCTTTGAATAAGCGTATTTTATGGCGGACGCAATTTCTCTCAGACACTTGTCTCCTGCAAGATGCCCGTGGGTATCGTTTATCAGCTTAAAATCGTTTACATCGAATACGGCCATAGTTCCGTCATGCAGTATTTCGTCAGTATGATTAAGGTAGCTTTTCTGATTTAACAGCCCGGTAAGCTCATCCAGCTGCTGCCACAATCCGTTGCAGTAGATATAGTACAATATTGACAGAAGAGATGCACACAGCCACGAAACATGAAACCCGGGGAATATCACCTGCACGAAGGAACCTGACAGCAGAAACAGGGCTATCAGGTAAATACTGTTGTTTTTCCTGTTACTGTACATTTTTGCCACCTTAAGGGTTATGAACAGAAGATAAATAACAGCCAGAACATAAGCAGCTATGTAAATTACGAAAAACTCCCCTCTGGAATAATGATTTCCGCCGTCCACATAAAATACAGGTTTCATCGGATATGTCACGGCAAGAATCACCAGAAATGCTGCCTCAGCCGCAAAAGAATATTTCTTTAATTTGTTGTTGTCCAGTGCCGCAGCGAGAAAAATCGGAACTGCAGGGGTAAGCCCGAATCCCAGATAATTCGATATAACATTTATCCATCTCATCCATTCCGGGCCGTTGTTGACAGCCACCGATGTCAGTTCCAGAATCGAAATGACAATTATAAGGATAAACGACACAATGAAGCACTCCCTCTTCTGACTGCTGAGGGTTTCATTGCTTGCGGTGAGAATGCACAATATAGCCATAACGAATACGTCAATAATTGTAATAACCAGAAAATAATAATCCACAGAAATATTGCTCCTAAACAGTTACCGTCTAAATTATATTTTAGATCCAAAAATAAAGGCCTATGCATATGCCCGGCCACACCCGTTCAGGTCTTCAGTCTCTGTTCTGCAAAAACTTATTACTGCCTGATCCGCGTCATGAAGAACGCATTATTCATCCTCATTCCGTGATGCCCGAGCTCCTAAAACAATATTAAACGCATCGTAACCGATTATCAATCTTTTTTGGCTTTTTTACCTGGACATATATATGGTTTTCTCCAGAAATTCTCTGGCTTCTTTCACTCCTCCGCTGTTTTTAAAGCCTTTTGAAATTTTCGATGCCGCCGCCTTAAACGAGCCGTCTCCAAGAACCTGTTCAACGGCATTCCTTATATCCACGGCAGACCGTTCGGTTTCTGCCAGCATCACGCCGGCACCCATTTCTTCCGCCCGTTTTGCCACAGCCAGCTGTTCCGGTGTCTGCGGCACCAGAATCAAAGGAACCTCAAAATACAGCCCCTCCGAAACAGAATTCATACCGCAATGGGTAATGAAAGCGTCCGATATTTCCAGTACTGCCATCTGATCTACGGAACTGCAGACCTTAATATTCTCCGGAAGATCCGTAAACTCCGCGTCAGTCTCTCCCATTGACAGAATAACCTGATAATTTGTGTCCCGAAGTGCCTCCACGCAGTTTTCGTACATTTTTCTGCTGCTCAGCACAGTGCCCATAGAGATATATACGGTCTTATCTGCAGTCTTTTCCACCGGTTCCTCCACCGGGCGGATTGAAGGTCCGATAAAACAGTATTTATCCGAAAATGTATCTGCAAAGGGCTGAAACTCTTTCGATGTGTATACAATTGTATTTGTATCGTTGTCGCTTGAAATCAGTTCGAGAAAACTTTTCACCATGTATCCCTTTTCCTGAAGCCTTTTCAGCTGCTTCTTTATTTTCGGCATGGCCAGTAATGTGCCGAAAAGATTCCCCATGCCCTGATTCATATATTTTGCGGCATATCTGTTAAATGCAAAGGTTGTGTTAGAGCAGACATAAGGTATACCGAACTTCATTGCCGCAAGTTTTCCGTAGAATGCCATGGAATCCGCTATTATCAGATCCGGCCTGATTTCCGGAATCACCCGCTCCATAAGACCGTCCATTGCCAGCGTGGATTCAACTATCAGTTCTATTGAAAAAGCCAGATCCCTGCCCACTCTGTTCCCTCCGTCCTTAGCATCTATATTCAGATCGTATCCGTCGCAGGATACAAATACCGCTCCCTTACTCTCTATTTTTTTTCTGAACTTCTCGAAGGAGAAATAGGTCACCTCATGTCCCGCGTCCGTCAGTTCTTTTACAAGAGCCAGCGTGGGATTTGTATGACCGTGAGCAGGAATATTAAACCATGCAATTTTCATCTCATTCACCGACCTTTCCCGCCGCATTAATCAGTCCCTGAAGCATTTCTTCAAAAGTATCCGCCTTCAGCAGTACAATTCCTTCACCGTCTGAACCCATAACAACAAGACGGTCCCCGCTTTTCAGTTCAAAAATATCACGCGCTTCCTTAGGGATGACTATTTGTCCTCTGTCATTGATTGTAACCGTGCCCCAGATATACTTTCCTTTGGGAGCCGGGGGCAGTTTTAATCCTGATTCTGTAGAATTCTCACGCATCAGCGAGTCAACGGTAGTTCCGTATAAATCCGCCACCGCCATACATTTTTCAACATCGGGAACAGAAATTCCTTTTTCCCATTTTGCATAGGCCTGTCGTGAAATTCCAACCTTCTCCGCAACCTGCTCCTGTGAAAGTCCCTTGAGAGTTCTCAATGCGATAAGATTTTCACTTAACAAATTTATCCACCTCAATTCATTCATTTCTTAATTATATGAATATTATAATCTCCGGCTGCGTTTACAACAATCAACTGCACTTGTCAGAATTTACAAATTTTTGTTATTTTCAGTTGCTTCAGCTGTCCGGTATTTTCTGAAAATCCGCTTTTGCTGCATCTTCCAATTTTGCCGAAACGTTCTTTATTACTCCCCTTGCTCTAATATAAGAAATCGTATTTTTGTCAACAAAAAAAGCAGCCGACTTATTTCTAAATCAGCTGCCCTTA